>NZ_JBLWMW010000003.1:0-171588 GCF_048515945.1 Pseudoalteromonas 'SMAR' | reverse complement strand
ACATATTCCCGTAGTTTTCGCACAATTAGCTATAGAGTTTTTGTACATTGGATCATCCAACTGGAAACGATCCTTAACACACCGGGACACCTTTCTCCTGAGCGTATCGATGTGTGGTTTCAGGATGAAGCACGGTTCGGCCAGCAAAACCCGACCACGCGTATTTGGGCTGAAACAGGGACTCGCCCACGCGTTGTGAAGCAACAGCAGTTTGAATATGGGTATTTGTTCGGCGCGGTCTGCCCCGCAACAGGTCAAACAGAGGCGTTAGTAAGTCCCTTTGTCAATAAAGAAGCAATGAGGCAGCACATACGTCAGATATCACAAGCAACACCAGCTGGAAGACATGCTGTTGTGATAATAGATGGTGCAGGATGGCACACATATGATACTGCGACAGAGTTCAAAAATGTCACATTAATAAAACTACCTCCCTATTCACCAGAGTTAAACCCAATAGAGCAAGTGTGGAGTTGGCTACGACAACACTGTTTATCTAATAGAGTATTTTCATGCTATGAAGAAATCGTAGATGAGGTTTCAGAGGCTTGGAATCACTTTATTTCAGTACCTGAGCGGGTAAAAAAGATGTGTAATCGGGAGTGGATAAAATTGATTTAATCTTTATGCGGATTGGTATAAGTAAGTTGATGAAAGACATTCATCCATGAATCTCATCGACATTAGTACTTCCTTGTACGTCAAACCCCGATTCGAAAGAGTCGGGGTTTTTTGCTATGTGGAATTCAAAAAAAGCGCGGGGTAAACCCGCGCCTACAAGAAATAACAGCCTTGAGAGCAATGTAGACAGAGTGGTAAAGATAACCGCGCGACTCTGACAACCTTTGGACACACATCCTTGTGGAGGGCTTCCGGCTCGGTATCCATATCTCGCGTTCACTGCGCTGCGAAGCAGTGCTTCGGTCGCAGTTCACCCTTCTACGTCAAACCCCGATTCGAAAGAGTCGGGGTTTTTGCGTTTAGTGCATAATAATGAGCGCGGGGTAAATCCACCTATAAGATATACATGCCCTTAAGATAGGTGTGTTGTTATCGAGCCTACTAAATAATATTAGTCAGTTAGAGCTCGTTAGTAGAAGGGGGTCGACAAGCAATGTTACGGTCTTTTATTTAATATTGCTTTGCAGTTGAGGAAGACTTTACCTGCATGAGAAAAATTCACATCTAATTGTCTGAGCCTCGTAAAATCTATAGTTACAGCTAGAGATCTCTTATCCATGTTTTTTTAACAGCTGAAATCAAACTCGTACTATTATTGGCATTCTGAATAGCAACTGACTGGTTTAGTATTGCAGTTTTATGAACTGCGTTTTTTCAAAGCTGAATTTCGGTTTGTAAGCAATAAAAAAATAATGACCACAAGCCTCGATACTGGATTCAAAAAAGCTATGAATAATACATATTCTATTTTAAAACCTGTTGGCTGTCGCAATATATATGCTGGTTGTAGTGTGTCTTCAAGGTCTGATTAATTATTTGCATATCTCATTCTAGCTTCCTGTGTTCTAAGGTTAAGTAAGTCGCAGGTTGCAGTACTCGATGGTAAGAGAGCTTACTATGTAATTGAACTCGGCTAAGAAAATCCATTGTCCCACTTGCACAAGTAAAGTGCATTAACAGGTAAAGGAGATATCGTTATGAAAGATATGCAGCAGTTGTGACTTAACTAAACCAGGTTTATTTAGCTACAAAACGCACAAGGAAAGTGGTTTAAGCTAATGGTAGAGCCATTAAATGATAGGTTATTCCCAAATCCGTAAACTCCGTAAAGGTCCCAATGGGGGCCTTTATTTAGCTATAATTACTGATATTCATTGGGTTATTTATATAGCTAGCCTATTGCTAACAATAGCTGCCTGCCTATAGCCATTACGATAATCGCGCCAAGTGCCATATGCAGAGATGGTAGTTGTTATGGTTTTAGTTATTATATTAAAAAGTATGGTAATAAGCCTACAGATACTCAATGGTTAAGGCACTCGAAAAGCTTGCTGTGTGGCTAACTCAGTGTGAGCCAGCTAGACTAGACATTAGTGTTAAGTGGATTGGGTTCTTTGGGGGAGGCTGTGGCTGTATTAATGTATTTTCTGGTGTCAGCAGTACTGGTTTCACCAAGCTTGTTATACAAAGAGCTGCAACTGATAGAATCATTGAATCAGGCTAACCCTGCAAAAGCCACACAAAGATATAAAGATATAAAAGGTACACTCCCTAGTGAGCCTTCAAAGGGTCTCTATGCACTTCATCGAGCTGCTTTAGAGGCAGCGATCAGAAGCAATAACCATGACTTGATCCGCGATATTATTTTGCCATTTACCGAGCAAACGAGCTGGCTTGAGTTTTTGCGAGTTGAAAAAGCTGAATTAGCCAACTATTTAGCGATTTATTACCGTCGAAATCAGCAGATGACGCTTGCCAGTAATGGTTATGAGTGTGCACTTAAGCACGCCGATAGTATGCAAAAACCAACGATTATTAATAATCTAGCAGTTCATTACCGAACCAGTGGCAAACCCAAGGACGCTCAACAACTGTTAGAGCAACATCTTAATAAGAACTATGAAAAATCGGTTATTACCGCATTTTCTAACAACCTAGCCAATGTTCATTATGATTTGGGGAATTACGCACAGGCCAGCACATTGTATATCAAGGCGTTGCAAGCATACCAAGCTGAGAAGCAGACCATCGAAGCCAGTTATGTCGGCCTGAATCTGCTCAATGCACTTTTAATTGGTGGTGAGATAGAGGCGTTTGCTCGATATAGTAATACGGTGGCTGAGCAAGTGAAGCAAAGTAACAACGTGGAGTTCAATACCGTGCTTAAGTGGCAGCAGCAGGTGTTTTTGAAAATAACAGCGAATAACGCTCCTAGTGATACCATTTTGCAACAGTTAACTGACTCGTTACCAAAACTGCTGAAAAGCGAGTTTGCAAACAATGTCGAGCTCTACGTTGCATTATTAGCTCTGCCAAAATTGCAAACTCAGTTATCTCAATATAAAAAGCCTACTGAGAATGACAGCGGCAAAGCAATAAAGCCGCTAAAGCCAATTGCTTTGCCATGGTGTGGGAGTTAGAAAGTCCAAGCTAGATGTAGCTGTGGAACCGACTCAGTGGTATCTGTGCCTAGTTTATTATGCCAATACTGCCACTCAATCCCTAACATCAGTTGATTGACTGGCATGCTTAAGGCGTGCCCCAAATCCCATTGTAAGATTGGTTGTGCTAGAAGCCAGCCATTAACGGTGTCACCAAATTCATTTTCACGCTCTGCGATATACTCTACATGGCCGGTGAGATAGAAGCGCTGTTGGCCTATGGCAAAAGGGTAGCCCCACGCAAGGTCTAGCATCCAACTGTTAGTCTCTTTGGGTGCTCCACCTTTGGCAATACCTTGACTATCATCTTGATATAACGTGAAGGTTGAAGAGAAAAAATTAAAGCCAGGTACATTCCAGTTTACTTTAAAACCAGGTAAGTACTTCATGACTTTAGCATCTCCCGCGGCATTGACACCCAGTGTTAAGCTAATATCACTAATGCTTTCGAATTGGCTTTGGTAGTCCATTATTTTGGCTAATGAGAAACTGGAGTACCACTCGCCGTAAAAGTCGCCGTCTTGATAGCCATCGCGAAAGTCATCTTTGCTGTAATCAATAAAGAAAAAATTGTCGCCATATTGATAGCCAGAGGCGTGTTGCAGAGAGTAAACGGTTGAGTTTGCTTGGGCTTGGCTAAATGGGTTTTTAAATTCACCATGATTTAGGTGAAGTTGGGTGTTACTCCAATCAGCGGCCGTAGCGCTACTGGCTAAAAACAACGTAGGAAGTAAAAGAGAGTTTAATTTCATTATTAGAAGTAAATGTGCACTAAAAATGAAATTATAACAAAAGCGCCCAATGATGGGCGCTTTATGGCAATAAAAAGTTGCTATTAGGCTTTATTTCGTCTTAAACAAATCACTGTGACTGCCGTGAAAGCCAAAATAAAACAATAATATGAAGAACTAGAAACATCCCAAGGGCTTATTTTAAACGTGGCGCCGAGTAATAATGCTTGGGCACCATAGGGCAGGGAGCCTTGCATCACACAAGCAAAAATATCTAATAAACTTGCCGAGCGCTTAGGCGTAATATTGCCGTCTTCGGCGAGCTTTTTAGCCACCGGGCCTGCAACAATAATACTGACGGTATTGTTAGCGATACATAAGTTGCTGGTAAGAACTAACGCGGCGATACCCAGTTGATCCGCTACTTTACGATGCCATTTTGCAATGATAGCAGTGAGCTTTTGGATTTGTTTCGCTAAAAAGTCGAGGCCACCATTTACTCTGATAAATTCAGACATGCCGCCAATAAACATGGAGAGCAAAAAGATTTCTTGCATCTCACTAAAGCCGGTGTAGATATCGCTTAAGAAAGCAGAGCCTTGATAATCGCCGACAAATCCCATCAATCCAGCAAAAATGATTCCGCTAAATAACACAACAAAAACGTTGATCCCGATAACCGCTAAAATCAAAATAAAGGCATATGGCAGCACCAATAACCAGTCAAAGTCTTTGCTTTCAACGACTTGAGGCTCTGGGGTGACGAAGACTAGTAGCAAGACGGTAAGCAGCGCAGCCGGTAAGGCAATTTTGAGGTTTTCTTTGAATTTGTCTTTCATTTCGCAGCCCTGAGTGCGGGTCGCGGCAATCGTAGTATCAGAAATAATTGATAAATTATCGCCAAACATGGCACCAGACACTATCGTACCTGCCATCAATGCCGGATCGATTCCGGTCTTTACGGCCACCGCAACAGCGATTGGGCCCACAGCACCAATGGTTCCCATCGAGGTGCCCATGGCTGTAGAAACCACCGCTGAGATCAAAAATAACCCAGGTAATAAAAACGCAGCAGGGATCAAAGACAAGCCTGCATTTACCACAGCGTCGACCCCACCGGTGGCACTAGCAACGGCAGAAAAGGCGCCAGCCAGCAAGTAAATCAAGCACATAGTAATGATATTATTGTGGCCGGCACCACGAATGAAGGTTTCAACACTGCGGTTGATGGTGTCTTTATTTAAGATAAATGCCAACACAATGGCCGGTAAGATAGCAACAGGTGCTTTTAACTGGTAAAAAGCGTAATCAACTCCCTGTGATTGTAAATACAAACCAGCACCCAAGAAGATAGCGACAAATGTCAGCAGAGGTAGCAAGGATAGTTTTGCTTTTGTTTGATTATAGTTTGGCTGCATAGCACTCCCCAAAATTGAACACAGCCAGCACCGACTGTGAAACCGCACAACACACCTAGATCAGAGTCAGGTTTGAGACCCGAGAGGTGAGCAGGCGCGGAAGTTTATATGTTTAGACGTCTAAAGTCTAATGTTTTATTATTTTCATCCACCCTGACTATGACACACAGATAGGTTAAACTCTAGCACTATGAAAAAGCATAAGAATTACTCTATTTATGACCAGTGCATCAGTAGGCTGACGCATTAGTGATGGTGATAACATGATGGCATCGCCGGAGTAAGCAACTGAATTAACACAATTAAGGGGAACACATGACCAAAGTCGGGATCTTTGGTGCTAATGGCCGTATGGGCTTAGCACTGATTGAGGCTTGTCATCACGATAGTGGCGCTCAATTAGCGGGGGCTTTTGTTCGTAGTCAATCTCAATACCTCAATCAAGCCATAAGGCAACTACAACCCCAAGCCGACGCCGATAGCCACTTTTGTAGTGAAGAAAGCGACCTCAGTGCTGTGGATGTGGTGGTTGACTTTACGTTGCCAGAGGGCATGAAAAAACATTTAGAAAAGGCGGTAGCTGAGGGGAAACCCATGGTGATTGGTACTACCGGCTTAACGGCTGCAGACATGTCGCAGCTTAAAGCTGCAGCCAACACCATACCGATTGTTTTTTCTCGCAATTACAGCGTTGGCATTAATTTATTATTGAACCTAGTACAAACAGCGGCAGAAAAGCTCAGTGATGACATGGATATTGAAATCTTTGAAGCCCATCACCGCAACAAAGTTGATGCGCCATCGGGCACGGCACTGGCGTTAGGAGAGGCTATTGCCGATGCCAAAGGCTGGCAACACGATGAAGTTGCAGTGTACGACCGCAGCCACAGTCATGAAGCCAAATCACAACAAGAAATCGGTTATTCAGTGCTTCGAGCTGGCGATATTGTAGGTGAACATACGGCTTACTTCGCAACTATGGGGGAAAGGCTTGAATTAACCCATAAAGCGGCATCAAGATTAACCTTTGCATCAGGTGCTATAAGGGCTGCGAAGTGGTTAAAAGATAAGCCGGCGGGTCTTTATGATATGCAAGATGTGCTAGATTTAAAGAAGTAATCGTATCATTTTAAGGGTTTAAAGTAAAATACACTGCAAACCCTTTGTTTTTATAAATTATGTGATTTTGATTAGACGAAATAGGAATCTTGCTGTAGACTATAACGAATTTGCCAAAATTTTAAAAACTGCGTGTTACCAAGCGCTTTTGTAAACGGGATGTGGAGCGTTTTCTTGCTTTCGCCCGTTTTTTACTATTAGGAGGTTAACTTGACTAAATCCGCTCTGTTAGTCCTTGAAGACGGCACGGTGTTTCGCGGTACTGCTATCGGTGCTGACGGTATGTCAGTCGGAGAAGTGGTATTCAATACGTCCATGACGGGGTATCAAGAGATCTTAACGGATCCTTCATACGCGGAACAAATCGTTACGCTTACTTACCCACATATCGGCAACACCGGTACTAACAGCGAAGATGAGGAAGCGGACAGAATCTGGGCGAAAGGCCTAGTGATCCGTGACTTACCACTGCTTGCGAGTAATTTCCGTAACGAACAATCACTCAGTGATTATCTAAAGCAACGCAATATCCTCGGGATAGCGGATATTGATACTCGAAAATTAACTCGGATCTTACGTGATAAAGGCGCACAGAATGGCTGTATTATCGCAGGTGATGAGGTTAACGAGCAACAAGCGCTGGAAGCGGCTCAAGCTTTTCCTGGCTTAAAAGGGATGGATTTAGCGAAAGTAGTAACAACAGAAACTCAGTTTGAATGGCGTGAATCAAGCTGGACTTTGGGTGAGGGATTCAAAACCCTATCGCCAGAAGAAGAAAAGTTCCATGTTGTTGCCTACGATTTTGGTGTGAAAAAAAATATTCTACGGATGCTCGTAGACAGAGGCTGTAAGCTAACCGTAGTACCTGCGCAAACCTCCGCAGCTGACGTACTGGCTTTAAATCCTGATGGCGTGTTCTTATCTAATGGACCTGGCGACCCCGAGCCTTGTACCTATGCAATCGATGCTATTAACACCTTCCTTGATAAAGAAATCCCATTATTTGGTATTTGTTTAGGTCACCAACTACTGGCGCTTGCGTCAGGGGCGAAAACCGCGAAAATGAAGTTTGGCCACCACGGTGGTAACCACCCGGTAAAAGACATCGAACGCGACGTGGTGATGATCACAGCGCAGAACCACGGTTTTGCTGCTGAGGAAGCAAGTCTACCTGATAATTTGCGAGCAACGCATAAATCACTCTTTGATGGCACTTTGCAAGGTATTCATCGTACTGACAAGCCGGCATTTAGTTTCCAGGGTCACCCGGAAGCCAGCCCAGGGCCTCACGATGCAGCACCGCTATTCGATCATTTTATTGAATTAATGCAATCTCACAACGCTTAATAGGACCGGAGTAATAATGCCAAAACGTACAGACTTAAAAAGTATTTTGATCTTGGGCGCAGGCCCAATCGTTATCGGCCAAGCATGTGAATTTGACTACTCTGGTGCTCAGGCCTGTAAAGCGCTGAAAGAAGAGGGTTATCGAGTCATCTTGGTAAACTCGAACCCAGCTACCATCATGACTGACCCAGAAATGGCTGATGCTACTTATATCGAGCCAATTCACTGGGAAGTGGTAGAAAAAATCATTGAAAAAGAAAAGCCAGACGCGGTATTACCTACCATGGGCGGCCAGACAGCGTTGAACTGTGCACTGGAGTTGGATAAGCACGGTGTGCTTGCCAAGCATGGTGTGGAGTTAATTGGTGCCACAGCAGATGCCATCGATAAGGCAGAAAACCGTGAGCGTTTTGACACTGCCATGAGAAACATTGGCCTTGAGTGCCCGCGTGCGGAAATTGCGCACTCTATGGATGAAGCCCATGATGTGCTCTCTCGCATTGGTTTCCCGTGTATTATTCGACCATCATTCACTATGGGTGGTACCGGTGGTGGTGTTGCATACAACATGGAAGAGTTTGACGAGATCTGTACTCGTGGACTCGACTTATCTCCGACTAATGAGCTGCTTATTGATGAAAGTTTGTTGGGTTGGAAAGAGTATGAGATGGAAGTGGTTCGTGACAAAAACGACAACTGCATCATTGTTTGCTCAATTGAAAACTTCGACCCTATGGGCGTGCACACTGGTGACTCAATCACGGTAGCGCCAGCGCAAACCTTGACCGACAAAGAATACCAATTAATGCGTAACGCCTCGATGGCAGTATTACGTGAAATTGGTGTTGAAACGGGCGGTTCGAACGTACAATTTGGGGTAAACCCAGTTGATGGCCGTATGGTTATCATTGAGATGAACCCACGTGTATCACGCTCTTCTGCACTGGCATCAAAAGCAACGGGTTTCCCAATTGCGAAAATCGCCGCCAAGCTTGCTGTTGGTTACACGCTGGACGAGCTGCAAAACGACATCACAGGTGGCGCAACACCAGCTTCATTCGAGCCATCAATCGATTACGTTGTTACTAAGATCCCACGTTTCAACTTCGAAAAATTTGCCGGCTCTAATGACCGCTTAACCACACAAATGAAGTCAGTGGGTGAGGTGATGGCCATTGGTCGTAACCAGCAAGAGTCATTGCAAAAAGCATTGCGTGGCCTAGAAGTTGGTGCTACTGGTCTAAACCCTGTGGTACCGCTAGACGCCATTAACGCCAAAGAAACCATCATTCGTGAACTACGTGAACCAGGTTGTGAACGTATTTGGTACATTGCAGATGCTATGCGTCATGGCATGTCTGTGGAAGACGTTTTTGAGCTGACCAAAATTGACCGTTGGTATCTGGTGCAAATTGAAGACATTCTTAAAGACGAAGCAAAAATCGCTGAAGTTGGCATGGCCGGTCTGAATAAAGACTTCTTACGTCGCTTGAAGCGTAAAGGCTTCTCAGATGCGCGTATTGCCGAAATCGCCGGAGTGTCTGAAAAAGAAATTCGCAAGAAACGTCACCAGTTAGAAATCTTGCCAGTGTATAAGCGCGTTGATACCTGTGCTGCTGAATTTAGCTCAGACACTGCCTACATGTACTCGTCTTACGATGAAGAGTGCGAGGCTGCGCCGTCAGACAAAGACAAGATCATGGTTATTGGTGGTGGCCCTAACCGTATTGGTCAAGGCATCGAATTCGACTACTGTTGTGTACACGCGGCGCTTGCAATGCGCGAAGACGGTTATGAAACCATCATGGTGAACTGTAACCCTGAGACGGTTTCGACCGACTACGACACTTCAGACCGTTTATTCTTTGAGCCAATTACCCTCGAAGACGTATTAGAAATTGTTCGTGTTGAAAAGCCAAAAGGCGTGATCGTTCAGTACGGTGGCCAAACGCCATTGAAACTGGCCCGTGATCTTGAGGCTAACGGCGTGCCAGTAATTGGTACTTCTTCTGATGCCATTGACCGCGCGGAAGACCGTGAACGCTTCCAACAGTTAGTGGAGCGCTTGGATCTACTGCAACCAGAAAATGCCACTGTAACGTCTTTAGAAGAAGCCATCTCGAAATCACAAGAGATTGGTTTCCCACTGGTTGTACGTCCATCGTATGTACTTGGTGGTCGTGCTATGGAAATCGTTTATGATGAAGCGGACTTGCGTCGTTACATGACCGAAGCGGTTTCGGTATCAAACGAAGCACCGGTATTGCTTGACCGCTTCCTAGACAACGCCATTGAAGTGGATGTTGATGCGATTTGTGATGGCGAGAACGTTATCATTGGCGGCATTATGGAGCACATTGAACAAGCTGGTGTACACTCTGGTGACTCTGCTTGCTCACTGCCAGCACATACGTTGTCGCAAGACATTCAAGATGTCATGCGCAAGCAGGTGCGTGATATGGCGCTTGAATTAGGTGTTGTGGGTCTAATGAACACCCAGTTTGCGGTAAAAGATGATGAGGTTTATCTGATTGAGGTGAACCCACGTGCCGCGCGTACAGTACCTTTTGTGTCTAAAGCGACGGGTGTGCCATTAGCGAAAGTAGCGGCGCGTTGTATGGTTGGCCAATCGCTCGCTAGCCAAGGCATTAGCAAAGAAATTATTCCACCGTATTACAGTGTTAAAGAGGTGGTATTGCCATTTGCTAAGTTCCCAGGCGTTGACCCTATGCGTGGCCCAGAGATGCGCTCAACCGGTGAAGTCATGGGTGTTGGTGAAAATTTCGCCGAAGCATTTGCAAAAGCGCAATTAGGTGCAGCAAACGCTTTACCACGTGGCGGCCGCGCGCTACTATCTGTGCGTAAGAGTGACAAGGCACGAGTTGTAGAGCTAGCAAAGACCATGAAAGCAATTGGCTTTGAATTAGACGCTACAAGTGGTACTGCCAAAGCGTTAGAAAAAGCAGGCATTGAAGTACGTCGTGTAAACAAGGTATTTGAAGGTCGTCCTCATATTCTTGACCGCATCAAGAATGGTGAGTACAGCTACATTGTAAATACCACTGAAGGTCGCCAAGCAATTGAAGACTCGAAGGTGTTACGTCGTGGTGCATTGCAGCATAAGACTAACTACACCACTACGCTAAATGCAGCGTTTGCAAACTGTACAGCGAATGAAGCTGATGACAGAAGTTCTGTAAACTCTGTTCAAGAACTACACCAGCGTTTGAACTAAGAAGAACTGAGCCAAGGCTGCGTGCCTTGGCCATGAGTGAGATACTTATGCAATCAATTCCGATGACAGTACGAGGCGCAGAATTGCTTCGTGAAGAGCTGAATCATTTAAAAAAAGTTGTCCGTCCAAAAATCGTAGCTGACATTGCTGAAGCTCGCGAGCACGGTGATTTGAAAGAAAACGCCGAGTACCACGCTGCAAGAGAGCAGCAGGGCTTTTGTGAAGGCCGTATTCAAGAGATTGAAGGTAAGCTGTCAACAGCACAGATCATTGACGTCACTAAGATGGAAAACAATGGTAAAGTGATTTTTGGTAGTACTGTTTCTATTGTTAATGTTGAAACAGATGAAGAAGTCAGCTACCGCATTGTTGGTGATGATGAGGCGGACATCAAAAGTAACTTAATTTCGGTAAATTCACCTATTGCGCGTGGACTTATTGGTAAAGAGTTAGATGATACTGTTCATATTCAAACTCCAAATGGTGCCGTTGAATTTGAAATCATCGAAGTTGAATACAAGTAACTGCAAACGACCTTGTAGTTTGCTCTCTTAGTTAAACCAGTTTGGTTAACTGCTAAAAAGGCTCACATTTAGGTGAGCCTTTTTGTTTTCTACCAAGCGCCATTATTTGAATTAACCGTTCCCACTTCGGGCCCTGTAATTAGCTGTAATTGCATAATTTCCTGCCTTATTGCTTACTAAAATTAACGCTCTAGCTGGGTGCTGCTGACAGCGTTTATGAAAATGCATTACACTCATGTGTGCGGCATTAATTACTCTATTTACATAACCAAGCTCAACTCAATTAACGGTATCCGTATTGGCCATAATGGCTTGCGATAAAACACATCTGATTTTATGGTTGCGGCAAAATAAGGACGCTTATGGCAAGGAACGAGGAGTTAAACAACAAGGTGACAAGCGATAACTTTACGCGGTTCCTCGATGGCTGGATGAATCGATTAGCTGGCGCTGGGGCAAACAAGTTACCCAAAGACAGGCAATTATTTTGGCAGCAGGTTTCCAGCCTGTGCGCCTTAGACTTGCGCCAAGGTAGCCCATTATTAGGGTTGAGCCAGGATGCTGAATACAGCACGTATCTTATTTTAACCACCTTACTCTATACTAACAGCCTGTTTGCTGATGATGACTTCATCGTGGCCTATGGTATTCCTAGCAGTTTAATGCTGTCGCAAGGTGGCGATACAGCAAATATCAATCAGGCGTTATTAGATTCATTGCAGCTAAGTCAGCCATTAATGCTGATCTGTGAGAACATGGAACACTGCAGCTATAACACCAAAGTACATCAGGTGCTTAGCGCAGCTAATCCCAATTGGCATGAAGTAAAAGCTGAGCTATCTAGGCCACTTACTACTGATAACGACCAGCAGCTGAGCAGTAAAAGTGATGAAGCCTACTTTGCTCCTTTTTTGGCACAGCTTTTTAGTGGCAGACAAATAAAAGCACAATTACACGTGTTTCAATAAATACATTTATGGTGATCGTAAGCAGTATCACTGAGGTTGAAAAAGTGCAGTTTCCGTTTTTGTTAGTCGTTTTTAAAT
Organism: Pseudoalteromonas 'SMAR'; assembly: GCF_048515945.1. NCBI lineage: Bacteria > Pseudomonadati > Pseudomonadota > Gammaproteobacteria > Alteromonadales > Pseudoalteromonadaceae > Pseudoalteromonas > Pseudoalteromonas 'SMAR'. Next base: position 159,046 of record NZ_JBLWMW010000003.1, on the reverse strand, counting down.
GACAACCAAAGGAAATATTTTGCAAACAAAAGTGCATGGACTTTGTGTACCCCCTTGCTAAACTCAGCGATAAGTAAAAAATCTTTAGATGTGCGGTGAATTATGAGTTTATTGAAGTCTGCATTAGTTAAAGCACTAAAGAGTAAAGCAACCCAACAGGCTGCCTCTGTAGTTATTGATAAAGCAGTAAAGCAAGGCAAAGCGTACTTGAATAGCCAAGAGGACAGTGGCCAACAAAACGATACCGATCAGCTATTACTGGGCTTACAGCACCTTTTGGCTAAAAAACCCGCCGATGGAGTGTATTCAATCGCGCTATCGCAATTTCAAGTGCGGGTAACCATCAACCGTGGCGCCATTACAAAAATTGATAAAGTTGAATGACGACATCAATCACGACCCTACATATCCCCAGTATCATTAATAATAAAACTATTAGTAAATAAATTACAGCAGTTATCGTCTTGCCTATAAACCATAGAAATAGGGGCTGCAACCAACATCGTGATGATTAGCTTGCCTTAACAGCAAAACGACGTCGCAGGTTGTAAAGCGTCTCCATAGAGAGCTTTAGCTTCTCCCGTTTATGAACAGCAATGCTTATCAGACTAACGCTATTCCATTTGGTTATATAAAATATATTGTATACATTGTGTATTTAATGTTAAAAAGCTAAGGCCCAAATGGGTTTGGATACACAACATGTAAAGGTTCGTTATGAAATATAAAGTACTTACGCTGGCAATGATGGCCAGTGCAATGGGCGCAGCTCATGGCGCCGAGAAATCAATCTATAAACCGCTGTCACAGCCGCTTCAGGCTGTGCAGCAACTATCCCATGGTCATGAACACAGCGCAGAGCGAGACGATGAACAGGCTCCGCTGGCAACTCGGACAGATACTGGGCATTTGATTACGCCATTCCACCTTACTCAGCAGCTGGCTAACACTGCCGCGCAATCATCGTTTTGTGATTTAGATAGCCTTGCCAATGCCAGCTCAAATCAACTGGTGGAGTTGGTAAAGGCACAAGGTAGTGGTTGTATTAATGACTTGTTCTCTGCATCGGCAGCCATTCAAGTGGGTGTCTTTAATTCTAGTAACATGGAGGCCGTGGCTACCGCTGCGAAAACGCTGTCACAGAATTATACTGGAAGCGGTAACAATCACTTAGAAACACTCTTCTTGTTTCTTAGGGCTGGCTTCTATGTTGAGTTTTACAATGACCAAGTGGCTTTTACTGCTGAAATAAAAGCGGCAGTAAAAGCAGCTGTGGATGCTTTTGTGGCCAATCAGCACTTTTATGCTAACAATAATGCCCACGGTAAGGTGTTGGCTGAGGTGATCATCACCATGGATTCGGCAGAGTTACAACATACTTATTTGGGGGTAGTTAAAAGCTGGCTTAGTAAATGGAATGACAGTTACGCTCAACATTGGCACATGCGCAGTGCCGTCAATGGTATTTTCACCATTTTGTACCGTGGTCAATGGAACCCTGACTTTGTTGAGCTGGTAAGAAAAGATCAACAGTTAGTGACCTTGCTGGGCACATTTACTGCCCAAACTTGGATGGTGAACTCGGATTCTGAATACTTAATTATTAATGCGGCCAGTGAACTGGCAAGATTGAAGTTGTATGCAGGAGCTCCCATACAAGCTGCCGTGGATCAAGAACTTAAAGACCTATTTTCGCGTTATCAAAGTTATGGCTTTGGTGATGGTATTTGGTTAGCAGCGGCAGATGTGGCCTCGTACCATGGTGATTGCAGTCAATTCAACATTTGTGACTTCGATAAAACACTCGAAGCCAAGGTGTTAGCTCAGCAGTATAGTTGCAGCGACACCATTAAAATTCGTGCCCAAGAACTCAGTGATATACAGCTCGATTCCGCATGTCAGGCGATGGGAGATGAAGAGCTGCGTTTTCATACCATGCTAGAGACAGGGCGTGTGCCAGTCAGCGATGACTACAACGACTTTCTGCAAGTGAATATCTTTAATAGCAGCGCTGATTATAAAAAGTACGCCAAAGCCATTTTTAAAATCAACACCGATAATGGCGGGATGTATTTAGAAGGGACACCCAGTGATAGTAACAACATTGCTAACTTTGTTGCCTATGAAGCGGGTTACGCTAAGGCCGAGCATTATATTTGGAATTTAGAGCACGAGTATGTGCATTATTTAGATGGTCGTTTTGATCTATATGGTGATTTTAATGCACCAACTCAGCCAATTGTATGGTGGAGTGAGGGAGTGGCGGAATACATTGCCAAGCTGAATGACAATCAAGCGGCATTGGATACCATATCCGACGGCTCGGTGTATTCCTTACAACAGATCTTTGCAACAACGTATGAGGGATTTGATCAAGATCGCATTTACCGTTGGGGCTATCTGGCGGTGCGGTTTATGTATGAACGCCATGTTGGCGAACTAAAAGCCATGCGCCAAGAGACTCGCTCTGGAAACTGGCAGGCTTATCAGCAGCGTGTTAACCGCTGGGCGAGTGACTATCAAGGTGAGTTTGAGCAGTGGACACAAACGCTGGTGGCAGGCGATGAGAATCAACCACCAACGGCACAAATTAATGGTCCCTATCAAGGGCAAGCCGGCACGGCCATTCAGTTTTCCAGTCAAGGCAGTATAGACCCTGATGGCGATAGTCTTAGTTACCTTTGGCAGTTTGGTGATGGCACGCAAAGTCAGGTAGCAAACCCGAGCCACAGTTATGACCAAAGTGGTGAATATCAAGTGCGTCTAACGGTGTCTGACCCCAGTGGTTTAACACACAGTGATAGCACTACAGTGGTGGTGCAAGCATCTGATAACCAGCAATTACAATCTGGCGTACCCGTGAGTGTATCGGGGCAACAGGATCAGCAAGTGGTCTATCAGGTAGCCGTACCAGCCGAGGCAACTAATCTTCTGATAACCACGACATCGGGTACCGGTGATGCTGACCTGTATGTCAAAGAGGGGGCAGTACCCAGCTTATCTGACTTTGATTGCAGACCATACCAAGGCGGCAATGAGGAGGTGTGTGAAATAGTAGAGCCGACAGCAACCGAGTATTACATAATGCTGCATGGTTATAATGACTTTAGTAATGTCTCACTCACTGCTCGTTATACAGTGGCTTCAAATGTGGAAGATATTTGCCAAAGCCAAGGCAGCGTATCTTCTGGGCGTTTACGCGACGGTGAAACAGTTTGCTTAGGTAACCAAGCACCCATGTGGTTTAGTTTAGAAAACGTCAGTGCTCAACAGTCCGTAATGATAGAAACTGCACATGGCAGTGGCGACTTAGCACTGCAATACAGTAACCAAGGCTGGCCTAACGAAAGCAATGTCGACGCCAGCTCGTTTAACTTGGGCAACAAGGAGTGCATTATGCTTGGGCAGCAGGCGAATTATTGGGGCTATTTAAAGGTCTCGGGTAACTCCAATGGTGCTGCACTTAAGGTGGTGTATAACGAACAAAGCTGTCAGTAGCAGGCTGATGTTTATCTTTACTTGCTAAAGATGTTATTACTTTGTAAATTAAGGGGCGTTGTGCCCCATTTTTTTTGCGGGTTCGCAAGCCAAACAAGATAAATCGGTCATAATATAGATTGTATTTTAGTCGCACTGATCAGAGGGGCACAGTTTGCTGAGGATCCGGATTACCATCATACTTATGGCAGTATTAAGTGGCTTTTCAGCAGCGGCTACAAGCCAACTAACGCTCTATATCTACCACCTTAAACCGCCCTATGTCATTGATTTAGAAAAGCGCCAAGGCTTATATTTTGACATAGCCAAGCTACTCAACGAGTCATTAGATGCAGCCGAAGTCCGTGTGCGCTTTGTGCCCCGCAAGCGTATCAATCGATTGCTAGCCGCAGGCAAGCTCGATGGCATGGTGTTAGGAGTAAATCCTAATTGGTTTGGCGATCCGCAGAAACAAAAATATCTCTGGAGTAGCCCCATTATGTATGACACCGACGAGTTTGTTTCCCACGTCGATCAGGCATTTGAATACATTCATCCCGTTTCGCTATATGGTAATCAAGTTGGGGTGATCTCGGGCTATTATTATCGTCACCTCGAGCCCGGGGTGAAAGCGAACAAAGTAGAGCGGGTTGATGTTAATTCTGAGCAAGCGCTACTAGAAATGGTGATGAAAAAGCGGGTTACTTTGGCCATTGTCAGTCGTTCTACGGTTGAGTATTTGGTGGCGAAAAACGCCTGGCCTGAGGTGTTTTATTTTTCTCAACTACCACATGAAACCTACTATCGCGCGATTATGGCGCCGCACAGTGAAAGGCAAAACTTTAAAATGCTCGAAGACTTGCTCAGTGATAACGCTTTTCAAGCAAAGCTGGTGACTTTGCTGAAAAGCTATCATTTGGTCTATTAACGCTACCAACTGCCCGTGTTTGGCATAGACAGCCAAGGCTCAGCAGGCTCAAGCGACTTACCTTGTTGTAATAACTCGATGGAGATGCCATCTGGCGACTTTACAAATGCCATATGGCCGCAGCGAGGTGGACGGTTAATAGTGACCCCCGCGTCTTGTAACTTCTGGCAAAGCGCGTAAATATCCTCAACGGCGAAGGCCAAATGACCAAAGTTGCGACCGCCATCATATTGCTCCGGGTCCCAGTTATAAGTGAGCTCAAGCGTTGGCGCATAAGTGGATTCGGCTTCGGCTAATTGCTCAGGCGCTGCGAGGTAGACCAAGGTAAAACGGCCTTGCTCGCTATCATGTCGTTTTACTTCTTTTAGTCCCAGTAGGTCACAATAAAAGTGCAGTGAAGCTTCTAAGTCTTGAACACGAACCATGGTATGTAAGTATTTCATTGCCTCTCCGGTAGAAAATATGTCGGTTACAAAAGCACAGTGTAGCAACTTTGCTACTGAAAAACTCAGTGCCAGCGTTATTTGGCTACTGTGGTGCGGTGAGTTCAGTTACGTCATACATCTTCATAAAAGGAGTAGCGTAAATGCAGCGATATAATGAGTTGCCCGCTGGTGTCGCTCGCAATTGGCTAGACAAAGTGCCGAGTTATTAAGTCACTATCTAGGTAAAGTGTGTTGTTATCTTTCATCTTTTTGCGATTTAACAGGATCACGCAGTTGTTTTTGCTTTACTTACATGATTGTTTTAGGATCAAGCTTTATAGATACGAAAACATGGATACTATGGTCATCAGACTGATTTTCATATTGCTGTTTTGTTGCTCCATGAGTGCACCAGCCGTAGAAGTGCAAAAGCTGTATGAAGCAACTCTCTCGGTAAGCGACAAATCTCGAGCCACCCGTGCTGAGGCAAGCCAACAAGCGCTGTTAAAAGTACTACAAAAGTTGACTGGCAAAGCTGATGATTTTTCTCATCCCTCAATTCAAGCGGCCATGAGACGTATTTCGGATTACATGTTGCGCTATGAATACGTTGATCGCAATGGAGAAACCAAAATAACGGTGGAGTTTGAGTCGGGAAAAGTGGAAGAAATGGTGACCGCAGCGGGGTTACCGCTTTGGGGCAACCGCAGGCCAATGGTGGCCATTTGGTTAGTAATTGAAGACAACCTTAGAAGAGAATTTGTTACCCAAGAAAGTTACCCGCAATTAGAGCGACTAATTTACGATACCGCTGACGAGTGGGGGGTGCCGGTGGTGGTGCCATTAATGGATTTAACCGACCGCAGTAATGTCAGTATTGCCGAAGTTTGGGGTAACTTCTCGCAGCCCGTGGAGCAAGCTTCATTGCGCTACGAAGCAGAGAGAGTGATCACCGCGCGCTTGTTTCAACCGCCTTTTTCTAATTCCTGGCAGCTTGACTGGCGTTATACCGATGCCGAATTTTTCCAACCCGAACAGCTGGTGGGGGATAAACAGCAGGTGATCATCGATATGGTGAATCACCTTTCAAGTGCACTGGCTCGCAAATACGTCATCGATCCCACGCAAAATGACACCATGCACACGTCCACCGTGGTGGTAGAAAGGTTAGCCACGTTTAGCGATGTGGAATTAGCTAAGCGGCGACTTATGTCGATGAGCACGGTGGTGGATGTGGATGTCATATACCGCGCCGGTGACACCATAAAATTTGTTATCACACACAGCTCAAGCGTGTCGGATCTGCGCAAAACCATTAATCTGGAGCAAAGTTTTGATGAGTACCAAGACCCACGAGCGTATTATCAGGTAAGTGATAACAATAATCTTAAATACGTGTGGGTAGGGCAGTAATATGGATGCTCCACGTCAAATGGCGCTGCCAGTGACTTTGCCCGATGATGAAACCTTCAGTTCGTATTTCGGTGGTGAGGCTTCATTAGAGGTCAATCATTTAAAGACGGGATTACAGCAGCGCCAACAAGGTTTTCAATATACCTACTTATGTGGCCTAGCCGATTCTGGTAAATCGCACTTGCTGTATGCCACTTGCATCGAAGCCCAAGAAATGGGGTTATCGACAATATTACTCTCTATGCGAGAAGTGATTGATTATGGACCTTTGGTGCTCGATGGCTTGGATGCGCTTGATGTTGTGTGCATTGATGATGTCCATTTAGTTGCCGGTGATGCGGCATGGGAAAAAGGTTTATTTAATTTCTTCAATCGCTTTAATGAAAAAGGCAAGTGCCTAGTGGTGACCGCAGATTTATTGCCAGCCATGCTCAACCTGTCATTACCTGACCTCGAATCACGCCTGGCGTGGGGCACTACTTTTCAAATCCGCTCCATGAGTGATGATGACAAAGCCGAAGCGTTAGTGAAGCGAGCGAATATGCGTGGCCTTGAGTTATCGGATGAATGCGCGCGGTTTTTATTGACGCGACTGAGCCGCGACATGCGCGCGTTGCTCGAAGTATTAGATAAACTTGACCACGCTTCTATGGCTGCGCAAAGAAAGTTGACCATTCCGTTCATAAAAGCCACTTTAAAGCTCTAACAGGGCTGGAATATCCCCTTGCAATTCAGTTATCATAAGGGATTAAATAACAGCAAATTACCTCAGCAACGATCAGGTAGACAATGAATTTAGAAAATATTTTAGCGCAAGCGCTGGAAGCCGTAGATAAGGCAAGCGAAATAGCGCACCTTGAGGAAGTTAGAGTTAACTACCTTGGTAAAAAAGGTGAGATCACTGGGCTTTTAAAAACCCTAGGCAAATTAGCGCCAGAAGAGCGTAAAGAAGCCGGTCAAGTTATCAACCAAGCCAAGACGCAGGTGCAAGACGCCATCAACGTCAAGCGTGAAGCCTTGGCGAATGCGGCTTTGGAGAAAAAACTGGCAGCAGAGACCATTGATGTCACCTTGCCTGGACGCACTATGCCTAGTGGTGGTTTACACCCTGTGACCCGTACCATTGAACGTATCGAACAGTTCTTTGGTGAGCTTGGATTTGCTGTTAAATCTGGCCCAGAAGTGGAAGACGACTTCCACAACTTTGATGCGTTAAATATTCCGGCGCATCACCCGGCGCGTGCTGATCACGATACTTTCTATTTCAACCCTAAGTTGGTGTTACGGACGCAAACCAGTGGCGTTCAGATCCGTACTATGGAAGCCGAGCAACCACCGCTTAGAATTATTTCGCCAGGTCGCGTATACCGAAATGACTACGATCAAACTCACACCCCAATGTTCCACCAAGTGGAAGGGTTGATGGTCGACAAAAACGTTAGCTTTACTGAGCTGAAAGGGATCTTGCACGATTTCTTACGTAACTTTTTTGAAGAAGATATGGAAGTGCGTTTTCGCCCTTCATACTTCCCATTTACAGAGCCTTCAGCTGAGGTAGACGTAATGGGTAAAAACGGCAAGTGGCTAGAAGTGCTTGGCTGTGGCATGGTGCATCCCAATGTACTGCGCTCGGTAGGCATTGATCCTGAAGAGTACACAGGTTTCGCCTTTGGTATGGGGGTAGAGCGATTAACCATGTTGCGTTATGGCGTAACAGACTTAAGAGCTTTCTTCGAGAACGACTTAAAATTCCTAAACCAATTCAGATAAGAGCGATACAAGTATGAAATTCAGTGAACAGTGGTTACGCGAGTGGGTTAATCCAGCAATTGATACTGAGGCATTATCTGAACAGCTATCAATGGCTGGTTTAGAAGTAGATGGTATTGATGCTGTTGCCGGTGACTTCCAAGGCGTTGTGGTTGGTGAAGTAGTTGAATGCGGTCAACACCCAGACGCAGACAAATTAAAAGTAACAAAAATCAATGTTGGTGATGATGAGCTGCTCGACATCGTCTGTGGTGCAGCAAACTGTCGTGCAGGGCTTAAAGTAGCGGTTGCGAAAGTAGGCGCGGTACTCCCTGGCGACTTCAAAATCAAAAAAGCCAAGCTGCGCGGTCAGCCGTCACACGGCATGTTATGTGCATTTGAAGAACTGGGTATGGCAGAAAGCTCAGAAGGTATTTTAGAGTTACCAGCGGATGCTCCAATTGGTCAAGATATTCGCCAGTACTTTGGCTTAGACGATGTTACTATCGACGTTGACTTAACGGCGAACCGCAGTGATTGCCTAGGTATCAAAGGGCTTGCACGTGAAGTTGGCGTATTGAATAGTTTCGATGTCACGGCTGTGGAAATTACCCCAGTGACACCAACCATTGATGACAAAATCAGCATTGAGTTGGTCAACAGTGAAGCCTGTCCACGTTATCTCGGTCGCGTTATTAAAGGCGTCAATGTGAAATCAACCACACCGCTTTGGATGGTCGAAAAGCTCCGTCGTTGTGGCGTACGCTCCATTGATCCAGTGGTTGACGTCACCAATTATGTGTTACTAGAGCTCGGCCACCCAATGCACGCGTTTGATTTAGACCAAATTGAAGGCGGCATTAAAGTTCGCAATGCCAATGAAAACGAAGAGCTGGTATTGCTTGATGGCAATACTGCAAAATTGAATACCTCAACCTTGCTTATTGCTGACGATAATAAGGCACTGGCAATGGCGGGGATTTTTGGTGGCGAGCAGTCGGGCGTCAACACAGAAACCAAAGATATTTTATTAGAAAGCGCGTTCTTTGCGCCGCTGGCTATTGCCGGTCAAGCACGTAGCTACGGCCTTCATACTGATGCTTCGCACCGCTACGAACGTGGTGTTGACCCTGAGCTACAGCGCGATGCCATGGAAAGAGCAACGGCCTTGTTACTTGACATTGTTGGCGGTGAAGCGGGCCCTATCGTTGAGGCTGTGTCACAACAAGACCTACCTGCGCCACGCCAAGTGAGCTTACGTCGCGAGCGCCTTGACCGTGTTATTGGTTATCATATTAACGATGATAAAGTCACGGACATCCTAACCCGTCTAGGGCTAGCCGTCACCTATGCAGACAACCAGTGGCAGGCAGAAGTACCAAGCTACCGTTTTGACATCAGTATCGAAGAAGATTTGATTGAAGAAGTCGCACGGGTGTTTGGTTATAATAATATTCCAAATGTGGCGCCGACGGCAAAGCTTAAGATGACCGATCACAAAGAAGCGCGTTTAGGCACTTCGCAGTTCAGAAATGAGCTGGTAAGTCGTGGTTATCAAGAAGCGATCACTTATAGCTTTGTTGATCCTAAGGCACAACAGCTGTTGCACCCAGAATCAGAAGCATTAATCTTACCGCACCCCATTTCAGTCGAAATGTCGGCGATGCGCGTCAGTTTAATGACCGGTCTGATTAACGCGGTTTCTTACAACCAAAATCGTCAGCAATCGCGGATCCGTTTATTTGAAACGGGTCTGAAGTTCAACCAAGACCAAGCCGCGGAAAACGGCGTACGCCAAACTCCTGTGATTGGCGGTATTGTCTATGGTAATACCCATAATGAGCATTGGTCTGTGCCTTCACGCAAAGTGGACTTTTTTGATGTCAAGGGCGACGTTGAAGCGTTATTGGCATTGTGTAACGATAAATCGCGCTTTAGCTTTAAAGCAGAAGCCAGCGATGGCCTGCACCCTGGCCAATCAGCCGCTATTTATGCCGATGGTAAAAAAGTGGGCTTTGTCGGCGCGGTGCATCCACAGTTATTAAAGCCATTAGAGCTGAAAGATACGCCATTTGTGTTCGAAATCGAACTGGCGGCACTTGAAAATCGTCAATTACCTGAAGCAGTTAGCATCTCTAAATTCCCATCAAATCGCAGAGATATTGCTATTTTAGTTGCAGATGACGTAAAAATAGGCGATATTTTAGAGTGCATTGAGAAAGTTGGCGGAAATCAATTAGTTGACCTAAACTTATTCGATGTGTACAAAGGGCAGGGGGTTGAACCTGATCACAAGAGTTTAGCCATTGCTCTGACACTACAAGCCGTTGATAGAACGCTCGAAGAGAAAGACATCAACGCGGTGGTAGAAAACGTGGTGGCCGAACTGGCCAAACAATTCAATGCATCGTTGAGGGACTAGATATGGCGCTTACTAAAGCCGACATAGCTGAACACCTATTTGAAAAACTGGGGATCAATAAAAAAGATGCCAAAGACTTAGTTGAAGCGTTTTTTGAAGAAATCCGCTCAGCGCTAGAAAACGGCGAGCAAGTGAAGCTTTCCGGTTTTGGTAACTTTGACCTTCGTGATAAGAAGGAACGTCCTGGTAGGAACCCAAAGACGGGGGAAGATATTCCTATCTCTGCGCGACGCGTGGTGACTTTTCGCCCTGGGCAAAAGTTAAAAACCCGTGTTGAGGTCGGCACCAGTAAAAACTTGTAGCACTGAAAAAAGCCTTGGCATGACTGCCAAGGCTTTTTTACTTTCAGGGGCTTTTGCTCAAGCTTGCTTTAAGTTGCAATGCTATTGTCATAAATGCTAGCTACACTCCTCGCTGATTGAGTTTCTATGGAGTGACGAGCTTATGCGAGGAGTACACTCCTTAAGCAAGTTAGTAAAAAATATCTTTGCCGCCTGGCTGGCATGTAGTTTTATTTTTGCCATTATGGCCGCATTGGCTTATGTGCATCAAAAAGAAACAGCTAAATCGAACCTTATTGCAGTATCGAATCGCATTGTCGCTGACATAGATAAAGAGTTCGCGGTAGTAGACGATACTCTCAAACACGCAGTTAACCTTTCACCTAACTGTGATAACGCCAGTCTGCAGTACATGCGTCGCCTGGTGTTCGCTAATCCAGGCATGAGTGAGATTGGTGTGATAAATCCAAACGGTGAGCTGGTTTGTAACTCCTTTGGTAAACTCAACCCTCCTGTAGCGACTACCATGCCAATTAAACAGCCTGGTTTGCGCTATTACGGTCCAATCATTACGGACTACTTAGAGCTCCCCGCATTTGTACTTGCACGGACCAGAGCTGATGGTTATGAGGTCAATGTCCTAATGCCAGATCATTGGTTGAAAACTGCATTAGACATTTCTTCACACCATAATACCGATTTTGTTGCCCTGGTGGATAATCGCACCGGGGTACCCGTTTTTCTCAATGGCGACTATTCGCTACCGTTAGGGCGAAGCTTATTTCCACAAGCCAACTCAACGGTGGTAGAAAGCCGCTTTGATGATGGCCAGGTGAAGTTTGCCTATGTCAGTCCGCTTCCCAGCTTGACTCAAATGAGCTTGATTGTTGCAAAGAACGATGCTGAACTCATCGCGATAAGCTGGATTTGGGTATTGAGCTTAGTATTGGTCTACCTTGTCTCTTGTGTTGGTCTGACGTTACTATTGAATAGCTATGATAAGCGCCAACTCAGTAATAAGGCTCAAATTATCAAAGCGCTGAATAACAGTGAATTATTTAATGTATATCAGCCGCTGGTGGATGTCAGTCGTGGTGACATCGTTGGGGTTGAGGTGCTGATCCGGTGGCGTCACCCTATTGAAGGGGTACTGGGGCCGGCGTACTTTATCCCAGAAGCGGAGCGTGATGGCACCATTTTAGATATCTCTATCGCGCAAGTTGAGCAGGCCATGGCAGAGCTTGCTGACCTTGCTCAGTCGCAGCCAGATTTTAAAGTGTCTTTTAATGTCAATGGCTTATTGCTCAGCTCAAAACGCTACATTGATACCTTGCTGGCAGCAAAAATGGCATTGCCATGCATCACCGTGGAGTTGACTGAGCGTGATATGCTCACCCAAGGTCAGATAAAAACGGTACTCAATGAGCTCAAGCGCGCCGGTATTGAAATTGCGATTGACGACTTTGGTACCGGCTACAGTGGCTTACAGTACTTACAAAGCTTGCCTATTGATTTGTTGAAGATTGACCAAAGCTTTGTCGCGTCGATTGGCTTAGACACTTTACAATCACCGGTATTGTCGGCGGTTATCGACATGGCTGAAAAGTTAGACAAAAAGTTGATTGCGGAAGGGGTTGAAACCATGGCACAAGCAGAATACTTACGTCATCGCGGCGTTACTGTTCACCAAGGCTGGCTGTATCACCGCGCGCTGACTTTAGAAGGGCTACTTAGTACACTGGCAGAAAAGAACAAAAAAAGAGCGGCTTAAGCCGCTCTTACCAACTCACCAGGGAAAATCGTTTCTTTTTACTCAACCACGTTAGCGAAGTAGCAACCGTAACTGGCCAGCGTCAGCACATCGCCTTGTAACTCACCACTTTGATGCTTTAATTGGCAAGGCTCAGCTTGGGCTGTTGTTAGGTTAACCTGCTGCGGTTCTGCCGCTAGATTAAAGACACACAATAATGTCTGCTCATCAGCTTTACGATAGAAAGCTAAGATTGGCTCTGGTGTGTCAATAAACTCAATATCACCGGTGCGTAATGCCACTTGCTGGTTGCGCCACTGCATAAAGGCTTGATAGTAGCTTAAGGTCGACTCTGGATCGGTAGATTGCTCTGCGACCGCTCTATTTAGGTGACTTTGGGCCAGTGGTAACCAAGGCTCGCCGTTACTAAAACCGGCCTGGTTTTGCTCTGCACTCCAAGGCATTGGCGTTCTGCAACCATCGCGGCCTTTAAAGTTAGGCCAAAAGGTAATACCGTATGGGTCTTGCAAATCTTCAAAGCGCAATTGCGCTTCCCCCAGACCCAGTTCTTCACCCTGATACATACAGACGCTGCCCCGTAATGATGCCAACATCGCCGTGAGCATTTTTACCTGCTTGTCATCGACAATATTGTCAGGCGCCCAACGACTGGCCACGCGCTCAACATCGTGATTAGAAAACGCCCAACATGGCCAGCCCTCAGTCATCACAGACTCTAATCGAGCAACGGTTTCTTTAATGTAGCTAGCACTGTAATCATTAGTCAGCAGCTCAAAACTGTAACCCATGTGAAGCTTATTACCATCCGCAGTGTACTCCGCCATAGCTTGCAACGAATCTTCAGCACTGATCTCACCTAGGCTTACGGTGCCTGGATAGCGCTCAAGTAAGGCACGGATCTCTTCCATAAAGGTTAAGTTTTCAGGCTGGGTATTATTGTAATAATGATATTGGAACGCGTAAGGGTTATCTTCACTGAAACCGCGACCTTGACGTAAGGCTTCTGGTTTCGCTGGGTTGTCGCGCAATGCTTTATCATGGAAGCAGAAATTAATCGCGTCCAAACGGAATCCATCTACGCCTTTTTGCAACCAAAACTCTACATTGTCTAGCACCGCCTGTCTTACTTCAGGGTTATGAAAGTTCAAATCTGGTTGTTCGGTTAAAAAATTGTGTAGATAATATTGGCAACGGCGCGGCTCCCATTGCCAAGCAACACCACCAAAAATAGAAAGCCAATTATTCGGTGGGCTACCATCGGGTTTGGCATCGGCCCAAACATACCAATCTGCTTTGGGGTTGGTTTTGTCTTCGCGGCTGGCAACAAACCAAGGGTGTTGATTTGAAGTGTGACTGAGCACCTGATCAATAATAATTTTGATGTCGCGCTGATGCGCCTCAGCAATCAATTGATCAAAGTCATCAATGTTACCAAACATAGGGTCGATATCACGGTAATCACTAATATCGTAACCAAAGTCTTTCATGGGCGATTTGAAAAAAGGGGAAATCCATACGGCGTCTACACCGAGTGACTTGATGTAATCAAGGCGTTGAATAATTCCTTGTAAATCGCCAATACCGTCGGCGTTGCTGTCTTGGAAGCTGCGCGGATAGATTTGATAAATAACTGCGCCTTTCCACCACTGATGATTTGCCATGCACTTTCTCCAACCTGTGTGCGTCTTTATTTTGTGGCAGTGAAGTACGTTGGCTGAAACGACCGATACGCTTCCACTGCTATATTAGTTGCCCAAAGAATACGCCAAGGTGGTTGGGGAGTAAAAAAGCTGCATACGTATGCAGCTTTTTTGTAGCGAAAATAACGACCTGACTAAGGTAGGGTGATGGGTGATATTTTCATTTACCAATTTTTGGCGAGTTACGCCGCTTGCTAAGAATAAAAGGGCAAACCCAAGGATTGATTGGTAAGACCAATTGCACGAAAATGAATTTCACTCGCTTATCGGTGACTTATTATTGGTAAAATAGGGTCAGAGTAGCGACTTTAGGTTAAGATTTAGTGAATTTTAATCAAACATAAAATCACCATCGGACTTCTGTCCTACTAAAATAAAAGTTGTATTATTCCAATAAGTTAAATGTTTTCAGTGTAAAAAAGCTGTAAATATATCGCGCTTGAACTAGCTTTGAATACGTATGCATAAAGTTGTTTACAATTTTAATCAACCGCTAGTATTTGTCTGACAACAATAGTGCGCGTTCGTTTTTTCATCATTCAAGCACGCCTGATGCGAAAAACCGGCACACAACAATATGGTTAATTGGGATAAAACATTATGTCTAAGTTCAAACCTAGTCTACTCACGTTGGCATTGATCTCAGCAGGTATGAGTCAAGTGGCCTTTGCGGAAGAGCAATCATCCACCTCAGAGGAAGAAAAGAAAAAAGTTGAGGTGATTGAAGTTAAAGGCTTCCGCGCGAGTGTCGTTCAATCTATTAATACTAAGCGCTTCTCGGACGCAGTGGTTGAGTCTGTTTCTGCCGAGGACATTGGTAAGTTACCCGATTCTTCAATCGCAGAGTCGATTGCACGATTACCAGGTTTGACCGCTCAACGCCTTGATGGTCGCGCCAGTAAAGTATCAATCCGTGGTTTTGGTGAAAACGAAAGTGCCACTACCTTTAACGGTCGTGAGCAAGTATCTATTGGTGATAACCGTGGCGTCGAGTTCGACCTTTATCCATCTGAAATCATGAGCGGTGTTACCGTATACAAAACCCCAAGCGCAAACCTAGAAGCGGAAGGGATTGCCGGTGTTATCGACATGCAAACCGTGAAGCCGCTAAGCACAGATGAACGTGTAATGCAGGTTAACCTAGGTTATGAGCAAACTGGCTTTGACAAGTTAAACCCAGATGGCAACGACAGTGGCCTGCGTGGCACTTTCTCATTTATTGACAAATTTGCCGATGACACTATTGGTGTGGCGTTTGCCTTAACCACCATGACTTCGCCTAACCAAGAGAAGCGTTGGAATGCTTGGGGTTACCCTGAGTTTGAAGGCAACGACGGTCAAACGTACTCTATTTTAGGTGGTGCTAAGCCATTTGTGCGTTCATCAACTCTTGAGCGTGACTCGGCTATGTTAGTGGTAGAAGCGGCACCGACCGATCGTCTATCTATGGTGTTTGATGCCTTATATGTTGACTTCACTGACGAAAAAATCTTGCGTGGTATTGAAGTACCATTCGCTTGGGGTCAAGGGTCTATTTCGGCAGCCAGCGCTACGGTTGATCCTGAAAGTGGCTTTGTTACCAGTGCGGTAACGGAAGGGCAACGCGTTGTAGTTCGTAATGACTACGAAGACAGAGACGCAGAGCTGACCTCTTTTGGTTTTAACGCGGCGTACGATTTATCTGACAACTGGCAGCTAGAGTTTGATGCCAGTCACTCAAGTGTGGAACGTCAGATTTGGAGCTTAGAGAGTTACTCAGGTACAGGTCGTGGCGATGCTCGTGGCCAAGCAGATAACCTAGGTTATGCCTTTGCCTCTGGTAATACCGGTGCTGTATTCTCACACCAATTAGACTATGGTGATTACGATCTAATGAAGATCGGTGGACCATTAAGCTGGGGCTGGAGCTCGGCGCTGAATGAAAAATACGGCGTTGTTGGTACGGATTACGAAAACCAACTACAAGATGGCTTTATTAATGCACCAACGGTGGAAGACGAATTAAGCTCACTAAAATTAGCAGCTAAACAGTCACTTGATAACAGCGTTTTGAAATCAGTCGAGTATGGCTTGTCATACCGTAACCGCGAGAAGAGTAAAGATTCTGAAGGTTACTTCATGACGGTAGGCAGCTTCTCATACCCAGACAACCCTGGCATGTTAACGGTGCCAGAAGAGTACCGCCTAGGCACAGCAAACCTTGACTTTATTGGCATGGGTAACATGATTGCCTACGACTCGCGTGCCATGGTCGCCGATGGTCAGTTTGACCTGTTAGCGGAAAGCTTGACGAACTCTAGCCACGCGACTAAATCTTGGTCTGTTGAAGAAGAAGTCATGGCCGCTTACGTTCAAGTTGGTATCGACTATGAACTATCAGGCATGCCATTAACAGGTAATGCTGGTCTGCGTTATGTCAGAACTGAGCAAAGCTCAGATGGCAATGCCTTTGATACCATCGACGGTAAAGTGGTTACGTCACCGACGTCAGCAAGTCATGACTACTCGCATTTACTACCGAGTGTCAACTTGTCACTGAAGATAGACGAAGACCAAACCGTACGATTTGGTTATGCGAAGACGATTTCACGTCCACGATTGGATGAAATGAATGCCTCTTTCAGTGCATCTTACAACCAACAGCCGGATGACAATGGTAACTACTGGAGTGTTTCTGGTGGTAACCCAGAGCTTGAGCCAAAAGAAGCAACAGGCTTTGATTTAACGTATGAAAACTACTTCAGCCCAGAAGGTTACTTCTCAGCGGCCTACTTCTATAAAGATTTATCATCGTGGATCTTTGACGGTAACTACCAAGTTGATCTTACCGGGGTTGCCGATCCGGCCACAGGTAACGTACCAGCCAACAGCATGGGTACCGGCAGCGGTAAAGTAAATGGTGGTGGTGGTGACCTAAGTGGTTACGAACTGGCAGTAACGCTACCGTTTAACATGTTCCATGACAGTCTTGAAGGCTTTGGTTTAATTGCCAGCCACACTGGTGTCGATTCTGATATTGAAGACCAAAATGGCAATGAATACGAGCTACCAGGTCTATCGGATAAAATCCAAAGTTTCACGCTTTACTATGAAAACTATGGCTTCCAATTCAGAACCAGCATGCGTAAGCGTAGCGACTTTAAAGGCGATGTGTATGGCCTAGGGTTTGATACAGTGCAAGTGGATATTCAAGGTGAAACCATTTGGGATGCTCAAATTGGATACGACTTTGCCGAAGGTGGCTTCGAACAACTGGAAGGTCTAGCGATTAACTTCCAAGTGCAGAACATCACCGAAGAGCCATTCACAGCATTGTCTGGTGATAACGCCTTGCAAGTTCGTGACTACCAAGACTACGGTCGTAGTTACATGCTTGGCGTAAGCTATAAGTTCTAATTAGAACAAGCAGATGAAAAGCCCTTGTCTATAATTGCAAGGGCTTTTGTGTATTTGGGGACAGTGAAATGCAGCAGAAAATAAATAATGTGGTGATACTTGGTGGTGGTACGGCCGGTTGGTTAAGCGCCGCGTTACTCTCAAAAATTATGGGGGATACCATTGCCATTACCTTAGTGGAGTCAAGCAAAATTGGCACAGTAGGGGTCGGTGAAGCAAGTATACCGCCAATGGTCGATTTTAATCGTGCCTTGGGTATTGATGAGCGTGAGTTTATGCGCAAGACTCAAGCCACCATTAAACTGGGTATTGAGTTTGAAGGCTGGGGGCAAACTGATAGCTGCTACATGCATGCATTCGGCCAAATCGGTAAAAACTTTCCCTTTTGCGATTTCTATCATTTGTGGCTGCAGGCTCAGCAAGCAGGAGCACAAGACAGCTTATGGGACTTTTCCTTAAACTACCAAGTCGCTAAAGCCAATAAATACGCTCACCTTGATAAAGTCCCCAATACCACGCTGCCGGGTTTGTCTTATGCCTACCACTTCGATGCTGGGCTGTATGCTGAATTTTTAAAGTCGCAATCCAAGGCCAGACAGGTAAAACACGTGGATGGTGAAGTCGAGGAAGTGGAAGTGTGCCCACAAACCGGTGAGGTTACGGCTTTGCGCCTCACTGATGGTAACACTATTGCGGGAGACTTTTTCATTGATTGCAGTGGCTTAGCGGCGCTGTTAATTCAACAAACCCTGCATGTTGGTTACCATGATTGGTCACACTGGTTGGCAGCAGACAGTGCCTTTGCGGTGCCTACCACGTTAACGGATAACAACATCGCCCCTTACACCCGCTCCATTGCCCACTCTTGTGGTTGGCAGTGGCACATACCGCTACAAAATCGAGCCGGCAACGGCATTGTGTTTTCGAGCCAATTTACCAGTAATGATGAAGCGCTGAGCACCTTAGAGGATAACCTTAAGGGAGAAAAGCTGGCCGAGCCGAAACTGATTAAATTTAAAACCGGCATGCGGCGTCAGCAATGGCATAAAAATGTTTTTGCGGTGGGCCTCTCCAGTGGCTTTTTGGAACCTTTGGAGTCAACCAGCATTCACTTAATTCAAACCGCCATTATTCGTTTGATAAAACACTTTCCTAAACATGGTATTGACGCACAATTAGTGGCGGCGAGCAATGCCGACTTTAGCCGCGAGATGGAGCAAATAAGAGACTTTATTATCCTGCATTATAAAGCGACTACACGGGATGACAGTGCTTTCTGGCGCTGGTGTCAACAAATGGAGGTCCCTGAACGTCTGAGCCATAAAATAGCCCTGTTTCAACAGAGTGGTCGCTTGTTTCGTGACCCCGATGATCTCTTTACAGAAGCAGCATGGCAGCAAGTACTGGTGGGTCAAGGAATAGAGGCCACGGATAACCACCCATTGGCACAACAGCTTAGCACCGCGCAGCGACAAGAGCTGTTTAGCAGTTTAAAACAGATCTATCAAAACTTAGTCACTGAGCTGCCAGACCATCAGACATTTTTACAAAGGTATTTATCATGAATAAATTCAAAAGTTGGATGCGCTTAGCGGCTTTCAGTGTGCTGGCCTTCAGTCACTTTGCCAGTGCCACCACAGTAAAAGTGGAGCCAGCCAACTGGTGGGTGGGTATGGCTCACGACTCGGTTGAACTGCTGATCCGAGGCGACGATATTCAAGGGACAATGTGGCAATTACAGCCTTATGAGGGCGTAGAAATTGCGGCGATTAATTTTGGCGACAGCCCCAACTACGCGTTTGTCACACTAGACATTGCTGAACATGCGGTTGCCGGCGAGCTGACGCTATTAAACCAAGATAAAAACCTTTCTTTTAGTTACCCATTATTGCCGCGAGAACAGGGCAGTCGCACCCGTCAGGGCTTTTCCAGTAAAGACGTCATTTATCTTATTAACCCAGATCGCTTTGCTAATGGTGACCCTAGTAATGACTCTGTACCTGAGATGATTGAGCAGGCAAAGCCAACATACCGAGGTGGTCGTCATGGTGGCGACTTACAGGGGGTGATTGACCATCTCGACTATTTGCAGACTATGGGGTTCAGTCAAATCTGGATGACCCCAGTGCGCGAGAATAACATGCCCAGTTATTCCTACCATGGCTATGCCATGACTGACTTTTATCGGGTGGATCCGAGAATGGGCAGCAATGAATTATACAAAACCCTAGTTGCTGAGGCGAAAAAACGCAACATAGGGATCATTATGGACATGGTGCTTAATCACAGTGGCAGTGAACACTGGTGGATGAAAGACAAACCGACTCGTGATTGGATTAATTTTGGCGGCCAATTTACTGGTACCAGTCACGCCAGGCAAACAGTGCAAGACCCGCATGCCAGCGAATACGACAAACGCCGATTTGTTGAGGGCTGGTTTGTGCCAACCATGCCTGATCTCAATCAGCGGCAACAGCACATGGCCAACTACCTTATTCAAAATGCCATTTGGTGGATAGAATACGCTGGCCTCAGTGGCATTCGCGTGGATACCTATTCTTACTCGGATAAAGCTTTTCTGGCAAACTGGACCGAGCGGATCATGAAAGAATACCCCAATTTCAATATTGTCGGCGAAGAGTGGACGTCAAACCCGGCAATAGCGAGTTATTGGCAGGCTGGCAAGGTCAACAAAGACGGCTATACCTCAAGCTTACCGAGCGTGATGGATTTTTCATTGCAGGAGGCATTGATCCAGGCCTTAAACGAGGAAGAAAATTGGAATACTGGTTGGGTCAAAGTATATCGTTCCATCGCCAATGACTTTCTCTATCCAAACCCAGATAATCTTTTGGTGTTTGCCGACAACCATGACATGAGTCGAGTGTATAGCCAGCTCGGTCAAAGTTTAGAAAAAACTAAGATGGCAATGGCATTATTACTGACCACACGAGGTATACCGCAAATCTACTATGGTACCGAGGTATTATTGGATAATACGCCTTCGAACGACCATGGCGATATTCGCATCGATTTTCCTGGAGGTTTTTCAGGCCAAGACAGCGATGCCAAGAGTGGACAGGGGCTAAGCGCACCGCAACAGCAGATGCAATCGTTTACCCGTAAACTGCTGCACTTGCGTCGGCAAAACCCAGCCTTACAGCATGGCAAACTCATTCATTACAGTCCATTTGATGGCATTTATGCCTACGTGAGGCAGAGCCCTGAGCAAACACTACTGGTATTGCATAACAAAAACCCGCAAGCAACCCAAATAGAGCTTGGCCGTTTTGTCAAGCACCTAAAGGGAGTTCAGCAGGCAACTGAGCTATTAACCAGTGAGGTGGTTAAGCTAGAACAAACACTCACTGTTGCGGCCATGACCTCGAACGTCTTGCTATTAGAAAATTAAGTGGCAATGAACAGGCCCTTGAATACGTATGCAGATGGTTCAATGCACCGCCATAGCCAAGTAGACTCAATTAAAACAGCATTATGACAACACTATGAAAAAGAAATCGATACTATTGGCGCTCAGCGCTTTATTCGGTGGCGCGTTAAGTTTAACCGCCTGCAGCCCACAGCAACCTAATGAGGCCCCTGAGCAGGCAAGTCTTGCCAGCCAAAGCGCAAGTCAGATCAGTAAACCTGTGGTGTATCAGGTATTCACCCGCCTGTTTGGCAACACCAAACAAGTGAACAAACCGTGGGGCACACTCGAAGAAAACGGCGTGGGTAAATTTGCCGACTTTACCCCAGCAGCACTGGCCGAAATTAAGAAGATGGGTGTCACTCATGTGTGGTATACCGGTGTGTTGCATCATGCTTTGGTCACGGACTACAGCAAGTATGGCATTAGCCAAGATGACCCTGATGTCATTAAAGGCCGTGCCGGTTCCCCCTACGCGATAAAGGATTACTATAACGTCAACCCGGATTTGGCGGTGGATCCAGCGCAGCGCTTAGCCGAGTTTGAGGCACTTATTCAGCGTAGCCATGACGCGGGACTGAAAGTGATCATTGATATTGTGCCTAACCATGTTGCACGCAATTACCAGTCATTAAATGCTCCAGCAGGTAGCCAAGACTTTGGCGCTGACGATGATACCACGGTGACGTACAGCAAAAATAATAACTTTTACTACGTTGTCGGCGAGTCGTTTGCGGTGCCACAAAGCGATGATTACCAAGTATTAGGCGGGGAGCCACACCCGCTTGCTGATGGCCAATTTAAAGAAGACCCCGCCAAGTGGACCGGCAATGGTGCCAGAGCGGCACAACCTGATATTAATGATTGGTATGAAACGGTGAAAGTGAATTATGGCGTTAAACCGGACGGCAGCTATGACTTTCCTACCTTACCAGCAGAATACGCTGAACGGGATCATCAAGCTCACTTTGAATTTTGGCAAAACAAAGCGCTACCAGACAGCTGGTATAAATTCCAAGCCATTACACAATTTTGGCTCGACAAAGGAGTCGATGGCTTTCGTTACGACATGGCAGAAATGGTGCCAGTGGAGTTTTGGAGCTTTTTAAACTCGTCAATTAAAGCAACTAATCCAGATGCCTTCTTACTGGCCGAAGTGTACAACCCAAGCTTATACCGACCTTACCTTAAGCTGGGCAAAATGGATTATCTTTACGACAAAGTTGGCTTGTACGATACCCTCAAGGTATTAATGCAAGGTCAGGGCAGTGCTCAGGCGGTACTGGATATTCATCGAAGTGTGGCCGACATTGCACCGCATATGTTGCACTTTTTAGAAAACCACGATGAACAGCGCATAGCTAGCCCAGAATTTGTTGGCGATCCAGAAAAAGGCAAGCCGGCCATGGTGGTGAGTCATTTACTCAGCCAATCCCCTTCAATGATCTACTTTGGCCAAACTGTGGGCGAGGATGGCTCGGAAGACCCTGGGTTTGGAGCACCGAGTCGCACCAGTATTTTTGACTACGTTGGTGTACCAGAGCATCAAAAGTGGATGAATAATGGCAAATTCGATGGCGCTTTGCTGTCGCCTGCACAACGAGCGTTACGGGCTTACTACATTAAGCTACTTAACATGGCGAAGCTGCCCGCTATTGCTGCCGGTGACTATGTTGCCACTGAAGTAGTCGATGACAGTGATAAAGTGGTGGCCTTTGGTCGTCAGTTAGGCCAGCAAAAAATTGTTGTGGCCAGTAACTTTGATGCAGATAACGCCCGTACTGTGACCATCCGTTTACCTAAGTCTTGGCAGGGCAAATATGCCGATATCTTAGAGGGGCAACCAGAAATTACTTTAATGCCATCTGCCGAGCAGGTGACCACAGAAATTACACTGCCGCCATTGGCCAGTGCAGTGTATCGGATAGAGAAGTAAGTGATGCAACAAGAACAACAAAAACCCAACCTGAGCTTTTGGCAAATATGGAATATGTGCTTTGGCTTTTTAGGGATCCAATTTGGCTTTGCGCTGCAAAACGGTAACGTAAGTCGTATATTCCAAACCTTAGGGGCCAAAGTAGATGATATTCCCATTCTCTGGGTAGCAGCGCCACTCACGGGTCTCATTGTGCAGCCGATCATCGGCTATTGGAGTGATAGAACTTGGGGGAGACTAGGGCGCAGAAGACCCTTTTTCCTATGGGGAGCTATCTTAACCACCTTATCGCTCTTTATTATGCCCAACTCACCTACGCTGTGGATTGCCGCCGGCATGTTGTGGGTAATGGACGCTTCTATCAATGTCACCATGGAACCCTTTCGGGCATTAGTCGGCGACAACCTCAACCAAAAGCAACGAGCCACTGGCTATTCAATGCAAAGCTTTTTTATTGGCGTGGGAGCGGTGGTGGCTTCTGCCTTACCTTGGATGATGACCAATTGGTTTGACGTCAGTAATACCGCAGCCGCTGGAGAAATTCCTGATTCCGTAAAATATGCCTTCTACTGGGGCGGGGTGATTTTATTTGTTGCGGTGATGTGGACCATCATTAAAACCAAAGAATACAGCCCAGAGCAATTGGCCGCCTTCGAGCAAGCCAGTGTGGCTGGCGAGGTAAGCGAGCAAGTTAACCAACACATTAATTACGTATTTGGGGCGCTTGCCAGCGGTGCACTTGGGGTGTTGATCTTAGCTTTAGTAGCGGGTCTTAATCTTGAAAAAGAACTGTATTTACTCAGCGGCTTGTTGATTTCATTTGCTTTGGTGTTTTTACTTGCTCACTTAATGCAACAGCAAAAACGCACCGACAACGGCTTTTACCACGTTATCTATGACTTATTCACCATGCCTAAAACCATGAAACAACTGGCTGTGGTGCAATTTTTTAGTTGGTTCTCATTGTTTGCTATGTGGATTTATACCACGGCTGCGGTCACTAGCTTTCATTATGGCACCGCTGATGTTACCTCTAAGCTCTATAACGATGGTGCAGATTGGGTTGGCGTGTTGTTTGCCGCCTACAATGGCTTCGCGGCCATCGCGGCGCTTATCATTCCAGTTATGGTGAAGCGTTTGGGATTAAAAGGTGCCCATGCCGTTAACTTAGTTTTAGGGGCAGTTGCATTGGTAAGCTTTAAGTTTATCGCCGATCCCAGCTTGTTATGGCTGCCTATGGTAGGCATCGGTTTTGCCTGGGCGTCTATCTTATCGCTGCCTTATGCGATGTTAAGTAATGCTTTGCCAAGTAATAAAATGGGCGTGTTTATGGGGATCTTTAACTTCTTTATCGTTATCCCGCAATTATTGGCCGCCAGCATTCTTGGACTCATTTTACGTCACGGATTTGATAATCAGCCTATTTTTGCGTTGATCATCGGTGGCGTGTCATTTTTATTTGCTGCATTAGCTGTATCAAGAGTCACTACGTCGGCTCAATAGGAGAACATAATGATCAAGTATTCTAAATTAGCACTTGCGTTGGTTGGCGCAGGACTTATCGGCTGTGGCAGTAATCACAGCGCCAATGAGCTTGTGGTTGCCCCAGGGGCGCCTGGCGATAAACCCTATTGGGCGTATTCAGGTAAAACCGGTATTGGCACGTCGTATGAAGCTTATGTGAACGGTCAATACAGCAATGAGGCCGACACCAAAACCGTTTCAAAAGTGTGGTTTTCTGTGGCTAAAGGCATGGTCACCGAAACCATGTTTGGCCTTATTCACCAAGCACAAATCAAAGACATGCAGTTTATTGTAACTGGCCCTGACTTTACCGTGGCAGAATCACAAAGCGATAAACTCGACGTTGAGATTGATTATTTACATAAAGACCAAGTAGGTCGGCCACTGTCACTGGCTTATAAAATCACCAGTAAAGATAAGCAAGGTCGCTTTACGCTGGAAAAGCATATCTTCACCGACCCAGATGGCCAAACCTTGTTTGTCCGTGCCAAGCTTGACAGTAACATCGAAGGGTTAAATGCCTATGTTAACGTCAACCCTTATGTCAATAATAATGGCCTCAATGACCGTGCTGCCGTGACCGAGCAGGGGCTGGTGGCGTTTGAAGGCGACAATTACTTAACCCTGCAAAGCCAGTCAGGCTTTGCCAAAGCATCGGTTGGATTTACTGGCAGCAGTGACAACCTCGAAGCGCTAAAGACAAATCAACAAATGGCAGCCAGCTACAGCACCACAGGCGACAAAGCCGGAAATGTTAATTGGTTAGCACATTTAGGCGCTGTGGATGGCAGTGCAAGCTTTGATTTAGCGCTAAGCTTTGGGCAATCACAACAAGCAAGCTTTGCTGAAGGGGCTAAAACACTGTCTCGCGGTTATGAGCAAGTACTAGCCGCCTATAATGGTGCTGGCGAACACATCGGCTGGGAAGACTATATGGCGTCACTTGAGCCGCTTGCCAACATGACAGATAACACCACGGATAATGGTAAACTGCTTTACACCAGTGCCTTGGTGCTTAAAGCGCAAGAAGATAAAACTCATGCCGGAGCCTTAATTGCGTCATTGTCGAACCCGTGGGGAGACACAGTGCCAGCAGAGCAAGGACACACCGGTTACAAGGCCGTATGGGTACGTGATTTTTATCAAGTGGCGATGGCCTTCTTAGCAATGGGTGATAGCGCCACGGCACTGACGGCGTTTGAATACCTAGAAAAAGTGCAAGTCACAGATAATACGCCAGGTAATCAAGGCGATACCGGCTGGTTCTTACAAAAAACCCATGTCGATGGTGAGTTGGAATGGGTTGGCGTGCAGCTAGACCAAACTGCCATGCCAATCATGCTCGCTTGGAAGCTTTGGCAGGCTGGGGTATTAAGCGATGACAAGCTGGTTTACTGGTACAACAAGATGCTTAAGCCTGCGGCCAACTTCCTAGTGGATGGCGGTTTGGCAAAAATCCTTTGGAATGACACCCAGATCACGCCACCGGCGACGCAGCAAGAGCGTTGGGAAGAACAAAATGGCTACTCGCCATCGACCACTGCAGCGATTATTGCAGGTCTTATCACCGCCAGTGATATTGCTAAAATAGCCGGGGATAGCGCCGCAGAGAAAAAATTCTTAGCCACTGCCAAGCAATATGACAGCCAAGTCGAAGCGTTAATGTTTACCACGGAAGGCAATTTACAAAGTGACAACAGTGATGGCCATTACTTTTTCCGTATTGGTCAAGACCAAGATCCTAACTCAAGCACGCCACTGAACAGTAACAATGGCCGCGCGGGTATGGACAAAAAGCAAATTATCGACGGTGGCTTTTTAGAGCTGGTGCGTTATGGTGTCCGTGCTGCTGATGCTCCTAGCATTGTGGCGACCATGCCAGAGTACGATGATGAGTCGATCACCGAAAACCTAAGAGTGAAATACAGCTTTAAGTTCGACGGCGACGTTAACAGCTACCCAGGCTACCGTCGTTATGGCAATGATGGTTACGGGGAAGACGAAGTACGCGGCAGCAATTACGCCGAAGGTGGTCAAAACACCGATGGTCAGCGTGGTCGCGTATGGCCGTTTTTCACCGGCGAGCGTGGCCACTACGACATTGCTGTGGCACTGCTTGATGGAAAGCTGGATAGCAGCGAACAAACGCGCATTAAAAACAGCTATGTTCGTGGTATGGAGCACTTTGCCAACGAAGGCATGATGCTACCTGAGCAAGTATGGGATGGCGTGGGCAAAAACCCATTTGGCTACACCGTAGGCGAGGGAACCAACTCAGCCACGCCTTTGGCATGGACTCATGCGGAGTATGTTAAGTTGGTGCGTTCACTGGATGCCAAGCAAGTTTGGGATCACTATCCGGTGATTGATAAAAAGTTAAAATAATCGCAACTAGCCGAAGCACACTGCTTCGGCTTTTTTATAGCCCTTGAAAGCTCGCTGAGCCAAGAAACATTTAACGCTCTGAGCGTTATACTTATTGCTCTATATTAAGCCGTTCGGCAGTGAAAGGAATATTTGCTTATCGTGACGATTGGCGAACAATTAGTTTTGGTGGCAGTAAAGTCGATGTTACGTCTTCGCCTTTGATTAATTGCAGTAAATTATCCACTAGCATTTGTCCCGCTAGGGTGGTGTTTTGTTGCACACTGGTGAGAGAAGGTGAAACGTAACTGGCGGCTGAAATATTATCAAACCCTACTACATGGACGTCATTTGGCACTCGGATCCCGGCTTCCTTTAACGCTTTCATGGCGCCGATAGCGATAAGATCGCTGGCGGCAAAAAGGGCATTAAATTTAACGTTATTGGCGATCAGTGAGCGCGTGGCATGGTAGCCTGAATCTTCGGTTGAAATGGCGTTGGCCATTTTACGGTCGCTTATCTCAATGCCTTTGGCCCGAAGGGTATCGCGAAAGCCCTTAAAGCGAGCGAAAAACTCAGGACTGTGATCGGAGGCATCGCCAATAAAAGCACAATCGGTACGAACCATGTCGATGAGATGCTTCGCCGCAAGCACGCCGCCGCCATAATTATCACAACTAACGGTGAGGTCAGGGCGGTTATCAACGCTGGCGCCCCAGCAAACAAACTTAGTGTTATTGTCCAACAGTGTTTGCAGTTTTGACTGATAATCAATGTAGTCGCCATAGCCCAGTAATATTAAGCCATCGGCACGGTGGCTGTCTTCGTAGTCGGCATGCCAGTCACTGCTTGTTGATTGAAATGATACCAGCAAGTCGTAACCTTGTTTCGCGCACGCTCGGGTGATGCTGCCGAGCATACTTAAAAAGAAAGGGTTGATCTGGGAATCATCGCCAGTAGGGTCTTCAAATAGCAATAAGGCTAGGGTACTGCTTTGCTGCGTACGCAAATTACTGGCATTTTTGTCGACCTTGTAGTTAAGCTGCTTGGCGATTTCATGCACACGTCTGCGGGTCTCTTCACTGACCAGCGGGCTATTTCTCAAAGCTCGTGACACTGTAGATTGTGATACCCCAGCATAATGGGCAATATCAAAAGAAGTTGCTTTACCTTTCATGTTTTTCTCAACGCTTCGGACTACCGCATTTTGCGGTATTCAATATTTTTTTCAACCAATTTAAGAGAAATTGCAAATTTTTATTGAACCAAGCTGACACCGGTGTCATACTAGTGGCGTTTTATCATTTTGTTGTCAAAACGTATTTGGCTGCCCTTTGCCGAGGGCAGCTCTTTTTTTCCAATGGTTTCTTAATTGGTAAAAAAACTAAGCCAAGGCGTGCAAATTTTTGGCGGTTAAAGACAATAAGAATGCAGGACATGTGCTGGCAGCGCAAGTGTTAGCCCAACCGAAATGGAGACGTGCTGACAGTGCAATGGTTAGCACAAGCATCAATGCAGTGATAAAGAGATAATAATATGAGCCAGACAACAAGCCATTCATCCGTGCCGTTTGAGCCGATTGTCGTCGCCGACATCGGAGGAACAAACGCAAGATTTGCAATCGTGTCAGATTTTGATGCGACCACCCGACGTTTTTCCATCACCCATCAAAGCACTTTCCCAAGCGCTGATTTCCAGTCTTTTGAAGCCGCTATCCAAAAATATTTAACTGAGCTACCTGTAACCCGACCCAGACGTGCATGTCTTGCGGTAGCAGGACCAATCAAGTCGCAGCAAGTTCATTTAACTAATTTAGGTTGGCATTTCAATTCAGAAGACATTAAAGCTCAGTTCGATTTTGCCGAGTTTGCGGTGATCAATGATTTTGCCGCGTTTGCTTTTGCTGCTCCTTATTTGGCGCTAGACAAAAACCTAGTGGTGAAACAAGGACAACCGGAGTTGGGTGCAAACATTGGCGTGATGGGGCCAGGTACCGGCTTCGGCGCCGCTTGTTTGGCGCGCGATATTAATGGCACAGCGGTGATGAGCTGTGAAGCTGGTCATATTTCATTGGCACCGGTTACCGAACTAGACAAAGATTTGATGGCGGTGTTACGCGCCAATACGCAACATGTTTCCATTGAAACCGTATTCTCAGGCCCCGGCATCGCTCGGCTTTACAAAGCCATGGCGGAAGTACGTGGGGAGCAAGCCAAAGATCTTAATGCCGCTCAGATCAGTGCTCTGGCGAATGAATGTGCCATTTGTGATGCAACATTAAGTCACTTTTGTGATTGGTTTGGCAGCGTAGCTGGCGATTTAGCCTTGACCTTTGGTGCCTTAGGTGGGATTTATATTGGCGGTGGCATACTGCCGCGGATGCAGTCTCGCTTGCAGGCAAGTAGTTTCGTTGAGCGCTTTACCGAAAAAGGCATGATGTCACAATACACCAGCCAAATTCCAGTAACGCTGGTGGTAGAAGATAATATTCCTTTAATTGGCGCGGCGGCGTGTTTGCACCAGCGCCAGTAAGGTTAGGAAGTCGAAGATGAAAAAAGTAACCATTAATAGCGTGGCTGAATATGCGGGAGTGTCGAAAAAAACCGTATCTCGAGTGCTAAACAACGAGCCTAACGTCAGTGCTGCTACCCGAGAAAAAGTGCTAAAAGTATTTGAAGAACTCAATTACAAACCCAACCCTATTGCCCGGGGCTTAGCACAAAACCGCAGTTTTATTATTGGTTGCCTTTATGACAATCCGTCAAAGAGTTATATCACTCGAGTGCAAAGTGGTGCACTGGAGGCATGTCAGCAGCACAGTTATAACCTGCTGATCCACCCTTGTGAGCTACGCGGACAGGCACTGATAGACAATGTCGATCAGCTACTTACCACCTCTCGCTTAGATGGTTTGGTATTAACGCCGCCGTTTTCAGACTCCCAAGAACTCATTGCCTTTTTAAAACAGCGCAAGGTGCCTTACGCTCGAGTGGCATCGGCTATTGAAGACGATGAATCGATATCGGTGCGCAGCAACGATGAACAGGGGGCCTTTGAGCTCACTGAGCATTTGATCAAGCTCGGGCATCGAGATATTGCTTTTATCAAAGGTCACCCCGATCACAGTGCCACTGAGAACCGTTTTTCAGGCTATCAAAAAGCTTTAGCGAAACATGGTATTGAGTTCAACCCGAAAATGGTGGCAGAGGGTAACTTTAGTTATCACTCTGGTGCTGACAGCGCCAAAGAGATTCTTGATTTGTCGCCGCGCCCCAGTGCCGTATTCGCATCGAACGATTACATGGCGGCGGCGGTATTAAAAATGGCGACTCAGCGTGAAATAAAAGTTCCTGAACAGCTGTCCATTGCCGGATTCGATAATGCACCAATAGCACGGCATATTTGGCCTGGGCTGACCACCATTGCGCAGCCGGTAGAAGAGATGACTCGTACCGCAGTGGCAGAGCTAATTAAACAAATAGCAGAGCCGCAAAGCGAGCCATTCCAGCAGGTGCTAGAGGCCAAACTCATCACCCGCGAGTCGACGCAAGCGTTGACCCAGAACTAGTTTCAATTTTTTATACTTGCCCCAAAGCCCAACGCTTCGTCGTTGGGCTTTTTATTGCTTTTACTCTGAGAATACACTGGTGCAAGGTCACTCAGTGAGTGTTATTAATCATCTCTAAAGGTGTCACTTATCACCTCAGTGGGTGTTACTTATTATCTGAGTGGGTGTCACTTATCAGTTCAGTGGATGTCACTTATCGTTCAGTGGATGTCTCTCATTATCTTTATCTAAGTGGGTGTCTCTCATTATCTTTATCTAAGTGGGTGTCTCTCATAATGCCATCGTATATATAGCACCTTATCTATCCGCTTATGGTGGCGCTGGAGACTTCAGTGGCCGGTTATTTTAGTGCTTCGATATCGATTTTTAAGATAATAAAGGCGGTTATAATTTGGTCATTTAAAAAAGTTAGACTAAATTTATAGGAAAGGTTGACACCGGTGTCAGATTTATGAGTAAATACAGTGACACCGGTGTCAGGTTGGGGTGAGAGACAACCTGATAGCGTACCTTTGAACGGGTAAATCAAAGCTGCTCTGTACAAGGATTGCCACGAATGCTGGCAATCGTGCAGAGCCTTTTTCCTCTAACACTTAGAGAGTCAGTACTATGTTGCATCCACGAATTCAGGAAGTTACCGAACGCGTCATTGAGCGAAGCAAAGCAACACGTCAAGCCTATCTAGCTCGAATCCAACAAGCAAAAAAACAAACGCGCGTAAGAGCGGGACTGGGCTGTGGAAACCTTGCACACGTTATGGCTGCATGTTCTAGCAGTGATAAAGCTCGATTAAAAGAAGATGAGCAGCCAAACCTTGGCATTATTAACGCCTATAACGATATGTTATCGGCGCATGAACCGTATAAAGAATATCCCGATTTAATTAAAGCTGTGGCCAATAAATTTGATGCCTCGGCGCAAGTGGCTGGCGGTGTACCAGCCATGTGTGACGGCGTAACTCAAGGCCGTGATGGCATGGAACTGTCGCTGTTTTCTCGCGATGTGATTGCCATGTCAACTGCCGTGGCGCTGTCACACGATGTATTCGATGGTGTGTTTTGTCTCGGTGTGTGCGACAAAATCGTACCGGGATTACTAATAGGTGCCTTATCTTTTGGTCACTTACCCGTTTACTTTTTACCAGCAGGTCCAATGCAGTCTGGTATTCCAAATAAAGAAAAAGCCCGTGTTAGACAAAAGTTTGCACAGGGGTTAGTGAGCCGCGACGAGCTGCTTGAAGCGGAAAGTGCTTCGTATCACAGTGCCGGTACTTGTACTTTCTATGGTACTGCCAACTCCAACCAAATGCTCATGGAGATCATGGGTCTGCATTTACCAGGCAGCTCATTCATTAATCCATACACAGAGCTCAGAGATGGCCTGACTGCCAACGCAGTAGAAACAATGCTGCAACAATTACTCGATGGTAAGCGTGGCAATGCTTTGGCTGATATTGTCAGCGAGAAAACCGTTATTAATGGCTTGGTGGGCTTACTGTCTACCGGTGGCTCGACCAACCATGCGATTCACTTAGTGGCCATGGCGAAAGCAGCCGGGGTGCAAATCACGTGGAAAGACATGGCGGATCTGTCTGAAGTGGTGCCGTTACTGACGCGTATTTATCCTAACGGCCATGCCGACGTAAACCATTTCCAAGCCGCAGGTGGTATGGGCTTCTTGATGCGTGAATTGCGTGATGCTGGCTTCTTGCACAACGACGTTAAAACCATTGTGGGCGAAGGGTTAGACGATTACACCATGGAGCCTATGCTGGACGTTGATAACAATGTCATCATGACCGATTCACAAGGTCCTGCAAAAGTAAAATGGGTGCCAGTACCAGAAAAATCACTAGACGAAGAAGTCCTTCGCCCGGTATCGCAGCCATTCCATAAACAAGGCGGCTTACAGCTTCTTAACGGCAATCTTGGTAAAGCGGTGATCAAGGTATCAGCGGTGCAAGAGCAACACCAAACCGTGACTGCTCCGGCTAAAGTATTTAGTTCACAAGGTGAGTTACAAGAAGCGTTCAGTGCTGGCAAGTTGAATCAAGACTTTATCGCTGTCATTAAAGAGCAGGGGCCGAAAGCCAAAGGGATGCCTGAGCTGCATAAGCTCACTCCAGTAATGGCAACACTTCAAGACCAAGGCTTTAAAGTGGCGATTGTCACTGACGGACGCATGTCTGGAGCATCAGGAAAAGTACCTGCGGCCATCCACCTAGCACCTGAAGCGGTTGAAGGGGGCCCTATTGCGAAAATCCACGAAGGCGACTTAGTCACCCTGGATGCACCGAAAGGCGAGCTGTTTGTGCATGTTTCTGATGAAGAGATGGCGCAGCGCGAGCTACAGATTTCGGATCAAACACAAACGTTTGGTACCGGTCGAGAATTATTCTCTGGCTTTAGAACAATGGTGAGTAGCGCCGACCAAGGGGCATGCTCATTTGGGATTGAAGAACAATAACACTGGGAATGAGCATGAACATCAAAGAGATCTTAACTGCTGCACCTGTGGTGCCAGTGATAGTGATTGAAAACTTAGAAGATGCGGTGCCACTGGCAACGGCATTGTTTAACGGTGGCCTACGTGCGCTGGAAGTGACGCTAAGAACACCTGTGGCTGCTCAAGCTGTAAAAGACATCAAAGCAGCACTGCCAGAAGCCTTTGTTGGCACCGGCACTGTGGTAGACCAAGCGACATTTGCGGCCTCGGTAGAGGCGGGGGCCGACTTTATGGTGAGCCCTGGCACCAATGACGCACTTTTAGCGCTTGCAAAAACCACCGACATTCCATTTCTTCCGGGCGCAGCAACGCCCAGTGAAGTGATGAAACTTGCGGCAGAAGGGTTTGAGTTTTTGAAGTTTTTCCCTGCAGAAGCGGCAGGTGGGGCGCCGATGTTAAAGTCGATTGCGGGCCCAATTCCACAGGTTAAATTCTGCCCAACGGGAGGCATTTCGTTGGCAACTGCACCTAAGTATTTGGCACTGGACAATGTGGTTTGTGTCGGCGGTACTTGGATGCTTGATAAAGCGCTTATCGCCAACAAAGACTGGCAAGCCATTGAAGCACTTGCAAAACAAGCAAGTGAAGTTAAATAGATTTAGGGGACAGTTATCATGATTAATATCGCAATTAATGGCTATGGCCGTATCGGTCGCAATGTACTTCGCGCATTATATGAATCAGGCCAAAACCAAGAGATTAAAGTGGTTGCTATTAACGATTTAGCGCCAGCCAATGTCAATGCCCATTTGACTCAGTTCGATTCCGTACACGGTCGTTTTGGCGAACAAGTGGCTCTAAATGGTGACACTTTGGTAATAGGTAGCGATGAAATTACCCTGACTCAGGAGCGCGACCCAGCGGCATTACCTTGGAAAGCGTTGAACGTCGATATCGTACTTGAGTGTACAGGCCTATTCACCTCGCGTGAGGCGGCAGCAAAGCACATTGAAGCGGGCGCTAAGAAAGTCATTGTATCGGCACCAGGCACAGATATGGATGCTACGGTTGTGCATGGCGTGAACAGCGAAGTGTTAAACGCTGATTCGACTATTATCTCCAATGCTTCTTGTACTACTAACTGTTTGGCGCCGATTGCTAAAGTATTGAATGACAATATTGGCATTGAACAAGGCAGCATGACCACCATCCATGCTTACACCAATGACCAAAACCTTTCTGATGTGTATCACAAAGATTTATACCGCGCACGTAGCGCCACGCAGTCGATGATCCCAACCAAAACGGGAGCGGCTAAAGCGGTTGGCCTAGTCCTTCCAGAGCTGGCAGGTAAGCTAGACGGGATGGCAGTACGCGTACCAACGATTAATGTCTCTTTAGTCGATCTTACTTTTATCGCCAAGCGTGACACCTCTGCAGAAGAAGTGAATGCTGCCATTAAGGCGGCTGCAACCGGAGCCATGTGTGAGATTCTTGAGTACAATGAGCTGCCGTTGGTGTCCATTGACTTTAATCACAATCCTGCGTCATCAGTGTTTGATTCTACGCAAACCAAAGTGGATGGTAAGCTGGTAAAAGTAATGGCTTGGTATGACAATGAATGGGGCTTCTCGTGCCGCATGCTTGACCAAGTGAAAGCACTGGGCGCATTTTTATAAGCTCAATAAAATCAGCAAAAGCTCTGCTTAATCGCAGAGCTTTTTTGTTTTAAGCGCAAAAAACGCCGTTTCAGCTAAGCAATTAGTATAAGTTCCTTGAGAAACGGCGGCGCATATGGAAAAATTCACCACACAAACAGCAATAACTCTAAACGAGGATTTAATTATGCGCATCATCTTGCTTGGCGCACCGGGTGCAGGTAAAGGCACTCAAGCTCAGTTTTTAATGGATAAGTATGGCATTCCGCAGATCTCTACTGGAGATATGCTTCGTGCTGCAATCAAAGAAGGCACGCCGCTAGGTCTGGAAGCGAAAAAGGTAATGGATGCAGGGCAGTTAGTGTCTGACGAGATCATCATTGGTTTGGTGAAAGAGCGTATCGCCAAAGAAGACTGTGCTAATGGTTTCTTGCTAGATGGTTTCCCGCGTACGATCCCTCAAGCAGACGCAATGAAAGAAAACGGCATCAAAGTGGATCACGTGATCGAGTTTGATGTTGCCGATGAAATCATTGTTGAGCGTATGAGCGGTCGCCGTGTACACCCAGGCTCTGGACGTGTATACCACATCGTTTATAACCCACCTAAAGTGGAAGGCAAAGACGATGTCACTGGTGAAGACCTTATTATCCGTGATGACGATACTGAAGAGACGGTACGTAAGCGTCTTGCTATTTACCATGAGCAAACTAAGCCATTGGTTGATTACTACAGCAAAGAAGCCCAAGCTGGCAACACTCAGTACCATAAACTTGACGGTACTCAAGCGGTTGAAGCGGTAAGCAAACAACTAGCTGAATTACTAGGCTAATACCAAGCTGTGATGAGTCACTTAATACATGCCTAAAATAGGGCATTTAATTAAGTAAATTGGTATAAAAAGGGGCTGCTGAGCCCCTTTTTTGCGTGTTATGAACGCTCTTAAGCTGATGTGTTTACGCTGTGGCGACAACAATAGCCCGCAGCGGAGCAGGGTAACCCTCAATGGTTTTACTGGGGTCGTCAGGGTCAAGGAAGTCAGCCAGAGACTCCGTTGTCATCCAATCGGTTTGGCGTTGCTCTTGCAGCGAAGTGACGTCTTTATTAACCACTTTAATGTCTTTAAAGCCCACGCGTTCAAGCCATAAAGTGAGGGCATCGCAGCTAGGAATAAACCAAACGTTGCGCATCTTAGCGTAGCGGTCGGTGGGTACCAGCACCGTATTAACATCGCCTTCAATAACTAAGGTTTCGAGTACCAGCTCACCGCCTTTGCGTAATTGTGCTTTTAACTGGGCTAAAAAGTCGATTGGCGAGCGGCGATGGTATAATACGCCCATAGAGAAAACGGTATCAAATGCTTTTAACTCAGGCAGCTGCTCTACACCGAGTGGTAATAAATGCACTTGGGGATCCGGGTTATAGTGTTTAATCGCCTGAAATTGACATAAGAATAAGTCAGAAGGATCAATGCCGACCACCAGTTCTGCACCTGCGCCGCGCATACGCCACAGGTGGTAGCCTGAGCCGCAACCAATATCGAGCACGGTACGGTTGCTTAAATCACTAATGTGAGGAAGGAGGCGATCCCATTTCCAATCGCTGCGCCACTCAGTATCGATATGGATGCCGTGTAAATGAAAAGGGCCTTTGCGCCAAGGCATCATGCGCTTGAGTAAATGCGTCAGCTGCTTTTGATGACCTTCACTGATACCTTGGCCATGGCCAATTTCTACCTTGGTGGTGATATCAACATGATCATGGGGCAGTTCTGGTAGGTTTTTTAGCACTTTTTCCCACTTTGGCCAATCCCCGTGCTGTGCTTCTTTTTGCCAGTGACTGAGCTGGGCGGGCAAGGTTTCAAGCCAATGACTGAGCGAGGTTTTCGCTATGGTGGCATAAAAATCGGTAAACCAGTTGTTCATATTCGCCTCTATTTAATTGCTACCATGGAGCAGAAGTTAAAGCATTGATACCAGAGCTGAGTTTGGCTAAAGCCAATGTCTTCTAAGCGCTGTAAATGGGTGCTCAGTGAGTCTGTGCGCATGACGTTTTCGATGGCTGTGCGCTTTTGGCTGATCTCCAGTTCGGAATAGCCATTGTGGCGTTTAAAGTCGTGATGTAAATCTATGAGCAAATTATCTTTAATGTCGTTCTCGCCGCGGATCTTTTCACTCAGCAATAGTACGCCACCAGGCTTTAACCCCTGAAAGATTTTTTCTAGGACGGCATAGCGTAACTCCGCAGGGATAAATTGCAGGGTAAAGTTCATAGCTACCACCGAGGCATTACGAATAGCAATATCTGTGATGTCGCCAAGCTCAACCTTAACCGGCACATCCGACTTAAACCCTTGTAAGTGCAATTTACAGCGCTCCACCATAGGGGCGGAATTATCAACAGCAATGATTTGGCAGTTTTCTTTGTCTATGTTGCGACGCATACTTAACGTCACTGCACCTAAAGAGCAGCCTAAATCATACAAATTAGAATTACTTTGTGCGTAGCTTCCAGCCAATTTGCCCATGGTGCTTACAATCGTGGCATAGCCAGGCACAGAGCGCTGGATCATATCGGGGAAGACTTCCACGACATTTTCATCAAAAGTAAAGTCTTTCACAGCCTGCTCGGTGGCATAAATACTATCTTTGCCCGTCACATCAAATCTCTCTTTAAAAATAATCTCGCTATTTTAGCATTTTATGCTGGATAGTCAGTGATAAATTCAGTAGCTTGGCTACTATTAATGATAAGAAGTAAAAATGAGACAAAAAATGGCGAAAAATAAAGTGATTAGTACAGAAGACATCCTTTCAACGCTATGCCACTCAGTAACCGAAGTACTGTCGTCGGCGAGCGGCAACCAAATTAGTTATTCTGCTATGGTGCAGAAAATCACCCGCACTTGCATGCGCCCCGATATTGGCTGTTTTGTGTTATTTGACGGCGGCTTTACTGGCTTGGTGGTAACCAACTTTACTGGCCAAGCGGCGATGGAAGTGTACACCGACTACATGCGCAATATGGGCATGCCGGAGGAAGAAATTGCCTCCAGTCACTTGTCGGATGACGTAGCCAATGTGCTGGGTGAGTTGATGAACCAGATTGTTGGCGACTTTACCAACAAAGTGCGGGAGCAACTGCATACATCAATCACTCAAAACCAACCAAAAATGATGGCTATTAATAAGCAGGTGCAGATTTCAGTGGACACCACCATGGATCGACCGCAAGCCAGAAGAGTGACATTCACGACCCAAGGGCAGAATATTTTCTACCTTGAGCTGGCGATGGATAAAACGGAATTCATCAAATTGCACGATTTTGATATCGCTGAAGCGGTAGACCCAGATGACATCATTGCCAGTCAGGCAGAAAGCAAAAAGAAGTCAGTAGCCAAGGATGACAAAGCAAGCGATGACGTTGCCGATGATGATTTTATGAATGATTTAGGACTTTAATCGTCATCAGTTAGATGCTAAAGGTGTCAGTTATTACGGCACCTTCTTTAGTTGTGATTGGTAGTAGCGTTTTTTTTGGGGGGTTATTTAGCAAATTACAAGAACTTATTGCCAAGAAATAATGGTAACGCCGTCAGCGTCAAATACTCCCTTAAATTGAGCAAGTCTTTTGCTGATAGGTTAACAGCTTGGTGTCGCTTTTTTGGGTATATTCTAGAGATACCTGACCCTCTTATGCCTCTTCAGCTGATGTTTCGCTATGGTTCTTTTGCTGTGAGCTTGTGTGTTCGAGCCCTTAACTATGCCAACCGGGTGGAATGCAAAAAATTGCTATTTCTAGATTTAGGGTCGACTGCTTAACTGTCGCTGCTCAGTTGTGCGGCTTCACCGACAGGTTGAATAGCCGTTAGCAGCGATAATGCTTCATTGTATTCAAATCGTGCTACTGCGGTTTTTAGCTGCTCTAATTCGACTTCGTCTAGATAGGGGCCAACATCAATGGTGGCTATGATCTCAGTGGCTTGAGTGTCATAATCACGCAGCGCGCAAGCCAGTTTAACTAAATCCTGTAGCTGAGATTCATCATTGCTGGTGTTGCTGATGGCGTGATTAAGTATTTTACTGCGTTGTTTCTGGCATTGCTCGAGTGCGTATTTCACGTATTTAATGAGTTCATCGATGTCAGCGGCTGATGGTGGACTGGTCGTTAACGTGGCTTCAATGTGTTTAAATGCCTCAGTGAGTTTAACGATAGAAAGGTTCGCACTGGCACCTTTCAAAGCATGTAACATGTTCCGAACGAGTTCATAGTCTTCAATTGCTAGCGCTTGCTTTAAGTTAATTAGCTCTTCGACTTGCTGCGACAGAAACTTCTCTAGAATATCAAAATACACTTGTTGATTGCCAGCGGCTCGGGTGACCCCTTCATTGATATCGATGCCAGTAAAATCAACAGTTTCTTCCGGCTCTGCTGTTTTTGATTCTGCGTGTGTGTGGTTTATTGGTGCAGAGTTATCGCGGTCGAGGCCGTTGTTGCAGTGTTGTGCTATGGTTTCGATTAATTGTTTTACGTCGATGGGTTTGGCAACATGGCCATTCATCCCCGCCGCTAAACAGGCTTGAATATCCTGCGTCATGGCATTTGCCGTCATGGCTAAAATGGGCAGTGAATCTGCTGGGTACTGTTCTCGTAGTTTGAGTGTTGCGGTGATGCCATCCATAACCGGCATTTGCATGTCCATTAAAATGATATCTACGGCATTTTCTGTGGCCTTTTGTAGGGCTTGTTCGCCATTATCGGCGACAATGACACTGGCGCCATAACTGCTGAGAATTTCTACCGCGATTTCTTGGTTTACGGGCTGATCCTCGGCAACTAATATCATCATGCCATCAAGGGTATCTGTCGCTATGGTATGGTTATTAGGATGAATATGCTGACGTGCAGACACCGTATCAAACAGCGTACTCTGTATGACATCAACAAGATTAGAAGGGGTTAATGGTTTTAGTAACACCCCATCTATGAGTGCAGATTGTGCTGCGGTTAAACTCAATTCACGGCCATATGCCGTGACTAAAATAAATCGAGTTTCACTGTGGCTAGGGAGTTGTTTGAGCTTGGAGATTAACTCCAAGCCGTCCATTGCTGGCATATGCCAATCGACAATATACAGGCTCTGGACGTACTCGCTGAGCATGGCATGATTGAGCGCTTCATTGGGGTCAGTAAATGCCGTCACTGGCATAGAAAAGTTGCTCAACATGCCTGCTAACACATCTAAAGCGTGCTGATTGTCATCGACGATGGTGACCTGATGTTGAGCGAATTGCGCGGTGTTAGCTGGTTGCAAAGCATTGGATTCAGCTAATGGCAACAGTAAGGTAAAATAAAACTCTGAGCCTATCCCTTGCTCGCTTTCGACGTAGATTTCTCCGCCCATCAACTTAACCAACTGTTGAGAAATGGTCAGACCCAAACCTGTGCCGCCGTAGCGCCTGGTGATAGAAGTATCGGCTTGAGAGAAAGATTGAAACAAACTCTTTTGTTGCTGTTTCGACATCCCAATACCTGAGTCTTTAACGCTAAATTTGATTTTGGCATTATCCTGTTTGGTGGCGAGCGCCGTTACTTGGATAACTACCTCACCGGATTCGGTAAATTTCACCGCGTTCCCTGCCAGATTCACCAATACCTGAGTCAAACGAAATTGATCGCCTATTAAGGCACTAGGGAGCTCAGGGTCAACATCAAAAACCAGTTCTAACTGCTTCTCTTGTGCTTTGATACTGACAATGGTGGCAACGCTATCCATAAGCTTTTCAAGGGTAAAAGGCTCATGTTCTAATTCCACCTTACCGGCTTCAATTTTAGAAAAATCTAAAATATCATTAATCAAACGCAGTAGCTGCTTAGCTGCACTATCTATTTTGGTAATATAGTCATGCTGCTTTGCATTTAAGTCGGTGGCCAATGCCAAGTGTGACATACCAATAATCGCGTTCATTGGGGTTCTGATCTCATGGCTCATATTGGCTAAGAACTCGCCCTTGGCTTTTGCCGACTCTTGAGCATTGTCTTTGGCCTCGATCAATTCGCGTTGTAACTGATTTCGCTCAGAGACATCCAAAAACATACCGACCACACCGGCCACGTCTCCCTCGCGGTTAAAAAACGGCGCTTCGTAGACAATCAGCTCTTTGTTTTGTTGCTGGCCATCTAACATGGTCACTTCGTAGGTGTGTGCTTGTGCTGAATCAATAATTTCTTGCGCTTTTGCCGCGAATAGATTGGCTGTGCCAAGTTCAAACACCTGTTCGAGTTTGGCCCCGATGACATCCACTTCAAATTGATCAAGCAAGGTCAAAAAAGCTTGATTGACCCCCATAAAGGCGCCAGAGGTATCTCGGTAGTAGGTGGGGTTTGGGATCGCATTAATAATATGGTTCGTCAGCTCAAGTTGCTCACTGAGGGCCGCTTCGGTTTGCTGCTGCTTCTCCATGTTTTCATTGACTGCC
Organism: Pseudoalteromonas 'SMAR'; assembly: GCF_048515945.1. NCBI lineage: Bacteria > Pseudomonadati > Pseudomonadota > Gammaproteobacteria > Alteromonadales > Pseudoalteromonadaceae > Pseudoalteromonas > Pseudoalteromonas 'SMAR'. Next base: position 118,080 of record NZ_JBLWMW010000003.1, on the reverse strand, counting down.
AAGGCTAAACTCAGGTCTTTGCAGAGGTATTGCAGTGTATCGAATTGGTTGTCGCTGAGCACTTCACTGCTGGCAACCAGTAAAATGTATTTTACTTGACTGCCAACACTTAATGGCAAGGAGTAGCGCGCCGCTATTTTTATTTCCTGCCCATCTTGCCTGAGCCACAGTGGCGCAATTTGTTGTAACGCTTGATTTTGTGTCACCGACTGATTGAGTTGTTCAGCGACAACGGCGTAGGCTGGCACTAAGCCGACGCTGGCATCGACACTAAGAGAGTGGTTGTCATGCTGTAAATACAAGCTAACACTGGGGCTATTGAATTGCTTGGCAACAAAGGCTAATCCGTGTTTAACGATGGCAGTGGAGCCCGATAAGGCTTTTAGTTCACGATTATAACGCTCTATGACTGCTGCTAATTCGAGACGTTGCTGCTGAACTTGTGTGGCAGATTCAATGGCGGTGGTTAAGCGGCGGATATCAGCGTCTCTGGCCTGCGGTAGTTTTGTCACCCCATGGCTGTAGTGTGATCGCTCTTTAAGGGCATTAATAACACGATATAACGGTGCAAAATGCTTGGTACGCATAAACCAGATGTACCAAATCAGAGTGATGGTTAATATAAATAGGGCAATAGCGGTAATGCTCAATGTCCGCATACTCTGAGCGTTAGCACGCTGTTGTGTTGTTTGCAGGTGGTAATCCAGTTGCGACATGCGATTTTTATAGTCTTGAGGGAGTGGGGGTAGCCCGCTTTGAGCAGCTTGCCATTGATGAACTAACTGTTGTTGGCTGATGAAAATCCCCTGAAGCAGCTCGGAGTCTGGCGCTTGGTCTGGGTAAAAGTGTAATTGCGTTAACAACTGTTTGTTTTGGCGTAACTGATATTGCTTTAATAATAAATGGTTTTGCTGTGCTTGATAATACTGCTTTAGGGCCTGTTGGGGATGAAAGATCACAAACTGAGCCAGCGATACGCTACCAAGAAAAATGATAATGGTGATAACAGCTAACCAACTAAGCTGAGCTTTTGCAGACATAAGTTATTATTTAGGCATACATTTATAATTAACCATAGTCGCGATATGTAAATTCTCAAGCTATGCTGGTAGAAGTCTTAGCAGCAAGGAACCAGAGTAAACCATGCCTGAGATCTTAATCGTTGATGATAGGCCTGAAAACCTTCAGGTGCTACAGCTGATCTTGCGTAAAGAAGGCTTTAAAGTGTTGGCTGCAACCGGTGGCGAGTTGGCGCTGAGTATTATTAATAAGCGGCAGCCTGCGTTATTGATCACCGATATGAAAATGCCCCAAATGTCAGGGCTTGAACTGTGTAAAATAGTGAAATCAGATCCCCTGAAAAAAGACATTCCGGTTATGTTTGTCAGTGCTTATGACGACAGTGACAGCATTGTCGAAGCGTTTGCGGCTGGTGGCGTCGACTATATTACCAAACCGTATAAGCCCAGCGAAATCATTGCTCGAGTAAAGACTCAGTTCAAATTATTAGAAGGGCAAAAGCTGGCAGTTAAACAACAAATATCCAGTGCCATAAGCCAGATGGTGATGGGGATTGCCCACGAGATAAATACGCCATTAGGCACCAGTATTACCTCCAATACCTTTTTGGAGGAAGTGACCAAAGAATTGTCTGTGGCATTAGAGCTCGGCACCTTAACTCAAGAAGGCCTGGCCGCGGGTCTAGAGCAAATTAACCACAGCAGTGTATTGTGTAGTCGTAATTTAGATAAAGTGGCGAAGTTTGTGGCATTGCTTAAGTCGGTATCTCAGTCTCAACGGGAAAGCGAACTGCAAGCCACTAATTTACAACAGCTGGTAGAGCGGTTGGCAAGAAATTATGACTCTGCGGCGGTGGAGTTAGATTTTACTGGTGTTAATCAGGACGAGTTTATTTGCGATGTTAACGCGTTACTGGAAGTATTAGGACACTTAATTGAAAACTCAATGGCACACGCTTGGCAAGTCACAACCGGAGCGGTGAAAATACAGTTTACCCTTACAGAAAAACACTTAGCCGTTGTCTACTCCGATGGCGGTGATGGACTACAAGGGATCGATAGCCAAGATTTATTGCAGCCCTTTGTTACCACCAAACGAGGTAATTCTGGCCACGTCGGGCTAAGCGCAAATTTAGCTGCGAACTTAATTTCGGGGGCGCTTGGAGGGGAGTATCGGATCACTGATGACCATGGCTTAACTTGGCATATTGATATTCCATTGCCGTTTCAGTAACAAGCACAATACTAAATATGAGTTGATCTGAGTCAAAATAGGGGGGATGTCACACGCTAAGCGGACATAAGTCCTTATTTATTGCCGGCGATTTCAATAAGCTCGCCGGCTGTTAATACATATTCTTTGAAGTGGCCAGACACGGCTTAATTAAAAAGCCCAGTGCTGACATTTTTATAGAATTATCGACAACACGATCGTATAGGGCTTTTTGGCCTTTGCTGTTGCTGTTTTTAGTATTCTGCTCTGATCTTATGCTGATGCAAAGATTGGTGTGGGCCGCATCGGCTCTATTTTGCATAGAGCTTGAACATGCGCACGAAAACAACCCTAGGTCAACAGACCCGATTAAATACGCCGGCCTTGGTTAGGTATCAAGCAGACTTGATGATAAACTGCGTAATGCAGATGCGCCATTAAGCTGATTGATATTAAGGTACGCAGTGTTGAGATGACACGGGAAGTGCGTCAGTTTGTGAGCTTGCGCCTACAATTGACCATGAATTACTAATAATTTTGGTGGAACCATCATGCAACAGTTACCTACCGTAGACTATCAATCGCCAAATGCTGCGAAAGAGTTTGTAGAATCTTTAAGAAACACTGGATTCGGTGTATTAAAAAACCATCCAATTCCACAACAGCTAGTGGAATCCATTTACAACAATTGGCAAGCGTTCTTCAATTCTGAAGAAAAGCACAACTTCTTGTATAACAAAGACACACAAGACGGTTATTTTCCACCAGACGTGTCTGAGGTGGCGAAAGGCTTTTCTGTAAAAGACATTAAAGAATACTTTCACGTTTATCCTAAAGGCCAAGTGCCTGCGCAGCTAGAAGCTGAGATCCGTGAATACTACCGTCTGGCTAGTGAGTTTGCCCAAGAGTTATTAAGCTGGGTACAAGCTGAAGCGCCTGCAGAGGTTCGTGCTAAGTTTTCTATTGATCTGAAAGACATGATCAAAGACTCTGAGCAAACACTATTGCGTGTATTGCACTATCCACCAATGACTGGCGATGAAGAGCCAGGCGCCATTCGCGCTGCGGCCCATGGCGACATTAACCTACTCACTGTGCTACCAGCAGCCAATGAGCCTGGACTGCAGGTGCAAAGACAAGATGGTAGCTGGTTAGACGTACCTTGTGACTTTGGCTCTTTAATTATTAATATTGGTGACATGTTACAAGAGGCGTCTGGTGGCTATTTCCCATCTACCATCCACCGAGTGATCAACCCAACTGGTAAAGCGTCCGATAAGTCGCGTATCTCTTTGCCACTGTTTTTGCATCCACGTCCAGATGTCGTATTGTCTGAGCGTTATACCGCAGACAGCTACCTACAAGAACGTTTGCGAGAATTAGGGGTTAAATAAACCTCATTAATCTGACAACAAGCAGTGCTTCAATTCGGCGCTGCTTGCTATTTCGCCTTCTAGATTCCACTTGATCCTTACTCCCCAAGCAACTTTTCACTGACAGATTTCTGTTTCTGTGTAATATTATAGCGGTTAGGGAGGAATCGTATTTGGCATATGGTTCGCGTTTTCACAATCAAAATAGATTTTGTAATACGGCGCAATTGTCTGAAATCATTGTCCTTTCTTTATATGGCTGTCGATAAGGTCGATACCAAACCAAGATAAATTCCGTGCTATTGAAATGCACGACATTATCAAGTTGAAAAAAAATCTTGAGAAATTTAATGACAACGCTGTCATTTTGTGGGTAACATTAACTCAACAACAAGTACCGTGGCGAATGATAACAATAACGCGGTGGCAACCAGCAAATTACTAGGGGTCTTACATGATGGCGAAACAGGTTGACCAAGACCAACTCTACATCGGTATCGATGGTGGAGGGACAAAATGCCGTGCAACCATTTACTCACAGCAACATGGCGTTTTGGGTACTGGGTTAGGAGGGGCTGCAAACCCGTTACATGGTCTTGAACGCACCCTAGAATCTATCATGGTGTCAACCCAAATGGCGCTACAAAATGCAGGGCTTAAAGTCGAGCAGGTGCATGAACTAAACGCCGGACTGGGCTTAGCTGGTGTTAACTTGCCAGCTCTGTATGAAAAAATCTTGCAATGGCAACATCCTTTTAAGCATATGTTCTTAACCACAGATCTTCATACTGCCTGCATTGGTGCCCATGAGGGCAGTGACGGTGCTGTTATTATTACCGGCACCGGTTCTTGTGGCTTTGCATTGGTCAATGGTCAAACCGTTAACTACGGCGGCCATGGTTTTGCTCAGGGCGACATGGGCAGTGGTGCATGGATGGGGCTAGAAGCAGTAAAAGCTGTATTGCTCGATCTCGATGGTTTGGGTGAAAGTACAGCGTTAACTCAAGTATTGCTTGGCCATTTTGGCGTCAAAGATGCAATGGGAATTGCTGAGCAAATGGCAGGACAGCCATCCAGTGGTTACGCTAAGCTGGCTCGCTACGTGTTTAAACAAGCAAAGTTAAACGATGCGGTTGCACTTACTATTGTTAAAACCGGCGCCGATTACATCAGTCGTTTAGCCCAGCGTCTATTGGCACTTAATCCGCCACGATTATCCATGATTGGCGGACTGGCAGAACCATTACAAGCCTGGCTTGACCCAACTATCGCAAAGCAAGTGCAAGCCCCGAAGCAGCCACCGGAAATGGGGGCGATTTATTATGCCATTCAAAGTGCTGGTCAAGAATTTAAAAAGGTCAACGAATGAGTTCACAACACTATTTTGCGCCACAATTATTTGATGGTGACAACTGGCATAGCGAAGTGTATTTCACTGTGCATAACGGTAAAATTGAGCACCTTAATCATGCTGTGGATAATGCCAAGGTATTAACCGGTATGGTGGTACCGGGATTTATTGATGTCCAAGTTAATGGCGGCGGTGGCGGCTTTTTTAATGCCGAGCAGTCGGTTTCTTGCTTAGCGCAAATTGTGCAAGCACATGCCAAATTTGGCTCTACTGGTTTGATGCCTACTCTTATTACAGACCGCGTAGAAGTGATGGAGCGCGCTGCTGATGCTACGGCGCAAGCGATTGCAGCAAAGCAACCAGGCGTGTTGGGGATACACTTTGAAGGCCCCCATTTATCTGGTCCTAAAAAGGGTACTCACAGTGAGCAATACCTCCGTCCTATTTCAGAGCAAGAGTTTGCGATTTATGCCCGCCAAGACTTAGGGATCAAAATGGTGACTTTGGCACCAGAGACGGTGCCGTTAGATGATATTAAGCGCTTAATTGACCTCGGCGTGAAGGTGTCTATTGGACACTCTAATGCTGACTATGAAACCGCTGAGCGGGCCTTACAAGTTGGGGTTGATGGCTTTACTCATTTGTTTAATGCGATGTCACCTTTTACTTCTCGTGAACCGGGCGTGGTTGGCGCTGCGCTTTGGCATGACCACAGTTGGTGTGGCTTGATTGTGGACGGTCATCATGTTCACCCGCAGTCGGCCCGACTAGCCATTCGCAGCAAACAGCGTGGCAAAGTCATGTTGGTAACAGACGCCATGCCACCAGTGGGTACCGATGCCACTGAATTTGACTTTTTTGATGGTCGCAAAGTTATTCGCACTGGCGATCGTCTTAACTCCACCACCGGGGAGCTAGCTGGCAGTGTGTTGGATATGGCCAGTGCGGTGAAAAACAGTGTCAACACTTTGCAGTTAAGTTTAGCTGAAAGCTTACGCATGGCATCGCTTTATCCCGCGCAATATTTGGGGTTAGAGACAAAAGGGCATTTACGCAGTGGTGCAGACGCCGACTTTGTGGTGTTAAACCAAGACTTAGAAGCTGAGCTAACCGTTATTGCTGGTGAGCAAGTGGGATGACAGCCACACTAATTACAATAGTTTGAATTCCCTGATGAGACCCTGCAGTAGTATCGCAGGGTTTATTTGGTTAATGGCCATCCTCTTATAAGGGGCATAGGTAGTAGAGATGACAACAACGAATAAACCGAAACGTTTAGCGTCTTTAGATGCGCTACGTGGCATGGATATGTTCTGGATTTTAGGCGGGCAATCTATTTTTGCTGCGCTGTTTGTATTAACAGGTTGGCAGGGCTGGAAAGCATTTGAGGCACATACCGTGCACAGTACATGGCATGGCTTTACCTTTTATGACTTAATATTCCCACTGTTTATCTTTCTTTCTGGCGTAGCCATGGGGCTCTCGCCAAAACGCATTGATCACCTCCCTTTAATACAGCGCAAACCTATCTATACCAAGGCCCTAAAGCGACTGCTTTTACTCTGTGTTTTTGGTGTGTTGTATAATCATGGCTGGGGAGTGGGTGTCCCGCTTGATAGTGATGGCGTACGTTATGCCAGTGTCTTAGGGCGAATTGCTTTTGCTTGGTTTTTTTGTGCCTTGTTGGTGTGGCACAGCAGTTTAAAAACACTTGCTTACGTTGCTGTGGGGATCTTGATATGTTACTGGTTACTGCTGTGTTTTATACCCGTGCCCGGTGGTGTTGCAGGAGATCTGAGCGCACCTGGGCTTGGCAGTTGGAATGCTGTTTTTGATGATTATTTATTACCAGGCATTAGCTACCAACATCGCCCGGTTGATCCTGAAGGGGTGTTGTCGACGCTTCCTGCGGTGGTCAACGCCATTGCGGGAGTGTTTGCTGGTCGCGTGATTGCCAATGCTCACCTGCAGGGGCAATGGCGTGCGGTAATGATATTGTTAGGTTCAGGGGTTATTGCGCTGGCTTTAGGTTGGCTGTGGGATCTGCAGTTTCCAGTTAATAAAGAGTTGTGGACCAGCTCTTTTGTGTTAGTCACAGTGGGGTGGAGCGCCATTTTATTAGCGCTTTTTTATGCCATTATCGACGTCTTAAATGTTCAGCGTTGGGCCTACCCATTTGTGATTATCGGCGCTAACTCTATTATTATTTATCTAGCCTCTAGTTTGGTTGACTGGAGCTATATTAGCCAGAGTGTATTTGGTGGCGTTATCACCGCGGTAGCAGCGCCATGGCAACCTTTAATGGCTGTGTTGGCTTTGTTATTAGTTCAATTGTTGGTGTTACATTGGATGTATCGACGCAAAGTTTTTGTCACTGTCTGATGACCGCAGTAGTCAGTAGCTGACAGCGTATTTCATTGCTATTTGGCCCCTGACTAGGGGCTTTTTTATATTGTTATGCAAATTTAGCATAAAAAACCCGCGTGTTTTTTTCACTTTTACTTTACAAAGCGGTTATTTCTGATAATAATGACAGCGTTGTCATAATGGTAATAACCTAATGCTGTGTATCCCAATTAGGTTTGATCTGGCCTTATTCTGATTGCACGCGGGGTAGGGTTCAGATCCCATTTTCTTTTTCTTCAAATCTGGGTGTGTATATGCAAGTCGTTATCCTCAAAGATGCTACCGCGGTGGCTGGCTATGGAGCCGATATTTTCACGAAACAGATACAGCAAAAAGCGGATTCTGTGCTGGGGCTCGCGACAGGCTCAACGCCAGTGGCGTTATATCAACAACTCATTGCCCGAAATCAGGCAGGGGAGCTAAGCTTTTCTAAAGTCACGAGTTTTAATCTAGATGAATATTTAGGTCTTGAGGACACCCACCCACAAAGCTATCGCTACTTTATGCAACAGCAGTTATTTGATCATATTGATATCAAGCCCGAAAACACACACGTACCGCCGGGTAATGCTCAAAACCCCATCAGCGCTTGCGATGAGTATGAAGCACGTATCAGCCAAGCGGGTGGTATTGACGTACAGCTACTCGGGATTGGCCGTAATGGTCATATTGGCTTTAATGAACCGTCTTCTGGCTTAACATCTCGCACTCGGGTAAAAACCCTTACTAAAGCCACCATCGATGATAATGCACGTTTTTTTAGCGCCGATGAATATCAACCTCACCTTTCTATTACCATGGGAATTGGCACGATTTTAGATGCCAGAAAAGTGGTACTGCTGGCCACCGGAGCAAACAAAGCGGATGCCGTGGCTGCTATGGTGGAAGGGCCTTTAACAGCAGCTTGCCCCGCTTCTGCGCTACAAATGCACCGAGATGCGGTGATTGTGGTGGATGAAGCCGCTGCGCAAAAGTTAAAAGATGTCGCATTTTATAAGCACATCGAAAGTGAAAACCAAAAGTTAATGCAACAACTTGCCTCTGTAGTGTGAGTACACTGTAGTTCCAAAAGCCCCAATGGGGCTTTTTTTTTGCCAGTCACACTGGGCTATGGTAGCTTTTAGCTGTATTACCGCTGAGCGCCTATAGCTGTGGTGTTATAAGCTATGTTTACTGGGCAGCTCAGCATTTATAATGTAGGGACAGTCACTTGCTATATTACTCTCAAATGATGCTCGACAGAGCATCTAATGAACGAAAAGACAAAAATTGGTTATTGTCACAAATGGGCCCGCAAAGCCGCTGGTTATTAATTGATAACGACGCGAATTTAGTGGACACCCACCGCAATGAGTTATGCTTTCTAAATCGTGACGAAGTCACTGGCCTTGATCTCGCTAATGCCATCTTTCTTGGCAAAGATGATGAACACAGTTATTTTGCCTTAGATATCACATCGCAATCGCAGCAATTGCAATTTGATAACCCCAACACCCGTTTTATCGATATGCGCCAAGTAGGCCGCAACCTACCCATGACCCAAGGTTCAATTGGGGTATTGGCTAGGGGCTTGTGTTATTGGCATAAAACACATTGCTTTTGTGGCCGTTGTGGTCAGCCCAACCGGCCAGTTGAAGCTGGACATGCCCGTGGTTGTACTAACCCGAAATGCCGTCATATGACTTTTCCCCGCACCGATCCGGCGGTAATTATGTTAGTGACTCATACTTTTTCTGATGGCGTGGAGCGCTGCCTGCTTGGTCGCCAAGCCAGTTGGCCCGAGGGCGTATTTTCAACCTTGGCGGGGTTTGTGGACCCTGGTGAAACCTTAGAGCAAGCGGTGATCCGCGAAGTGATGGAGGAAGCGGGTGTTGAGGCCTACGACCCTCAGTACATAGCGTCGCAACCTTGGCCGTTTCCATCATCATTAATGTTAGGGTTTATTGCCAAAGCCAAAACCACAGACATTTTTGTAGAACAAGATGAATTAGAGCAAGCAAAATGGTTCTCTCGAGCCGAATTAAATACCTTTTCACAGTGGGGTGACACAGCGCCAGGTTACAAGCTCACTCGTGAAGATTCCATTTCAAGGTACCTAGTTGAGTATTGGCGCGCACAAGGTCAAAAGTGACGATGAAAAAACATACAAAAATAGTTTCTGCTGGAAGAAAATCTGAATACACTAACGGGGTCGTTAACCCTGTGGTTCAACGCGCTTCAACGGTTGTATTTGACAGTGTGGCGGAATTGCACGAAGCAGTAAAAGGACGTGGCCACCGTACCTTATTTTATGGTCGTCGTGGCACGCACACTCACTTTGCTCTGCAAGATGCCATTATTGAGCTAGAAAATGGCGCAGGCTGCGCTTTGTATCCTTCTGGTGCTGCCGCCATTGCACAGTCGTTGCTGTCTTTTTTACAGGCTGGAGATCATTTATTAATGGTGGATACGGCTTATGAACCCACGCGTGACTTATGCGACAAATTACTGAAAGGCTATGGCATTGAAACCACCTACTATGATCCTATGATTGGTGCCGGCATTGCTGAGCTGATAAAGCCCAATACTAAGGTGCTGTTTTTAGAATCTCCAGGCTCTATTACCATGGAAATTCAAGACGTGCCTAGCTTGGTTAAGGTTGCGAAAGAACATAATATTATCACTATGTTGGACAACACCTATGGCAATGGTTGGCATTACCGGCCATTGGATCATGGGGTCGACATTAGCATTCAGGCCGCAACAAAATACATTGTCGGTCACTCCGATGTTATGATGGGTGTTGCTGTGGCGAGCGAACGTTACTGGCCAGCCCTGAGAGAGCATTCGTATTTGCTTGGGCAGTGTACCTCAGCCGATGATGCTTACTTAGCGCTGCGCGGTTTACGCACCATGCCTGCAAGGTTAAAGCAACATGAACAATCAGCACTCGAGGTAGCAACGTGGCTTGCAGGACACCCACTGGTCGATCATGTCCGTCATCCGGCCTTTGCCACTTGCCCTGGCCACGAGTTCTTTAAACGCGACTTTGATGGCAGTAATGGGCTGTTTTCAATCGTGATGAAACAAGGTTCGCAAAAAGCCATTAACCGTTTTCTCGATGCCTTAGAACACTTTAAAATGGGTTTTTCGTGGGGTGGATATGAAAGCCTAGTGACGGCCAATAAAACCATGGCTCATTTACGTACTACCACAGGCTGGGAGCAGGGCCCGGTGATCAGACTCCATATTGGCCTTGAAGACGTTGAAGATTTAATTGCCGACCTCGATAACGCGTTGCAAATCTACAGCCAAAACCTGACAGACTACTAACCTGTTTGACTAAGACAAAGTGCGAACCCATTTACCTGGGGATCGCACTGCAAACTTGGTTTCGTGCTTGCCATTATTTTCTACATCCGTGGCACTACTCTAAAACTAGCCTAGATCTCTATGTCTGCAACCTAGGGGCTTAACCAGTGCATATTAGAAAAACATTGTCACTCGTGAACCCAAAGTGGAGAAAGCTGCTCTATTGATTTTTTGTGCTTTCAATTAGAGCGCTTCGCAGCTGGGAATGAAATCATTTGAATTTACATGACTTAGTTAGCAAGCACACAAAGCGCTATTACTGAATCACACCACTGTTCCACTTTAGAGACATATGCCGGATACAGTGTGTCGATATCGACACAGCTGCCGAGTATGAAATGTCTAAAATTTCCATAATTATTTGATTTTTAGATATAAATAATTTGGCCTGAAATTTGATACTCATCTCTTATTCTTAACGTGGAGTACAGAGTATGGATATAAAATTAGCAAAAACTAAGCGTATGCCAATTCACAAAGTGATATTGCTTGTGGTTGTATTCGTTGTGCTTGGCTTGGTTTTTTTTGCCAAAGCGTATACCCAAAGCGCATCGAATGTGGTTTATCAAGAGGAATTAATTGTTGCTAACGTTCAACAGGGAGAGTTTGAGCTCAGTGTCAAAGGACTTGGTAGGTTAGCATTAGAGAAGCGCCACTTGGTTACCAGTGGTAGTGGCGGCAAAGTGGTTGAGGTGCTAGTCAAACCTGGGGAAATGGTAACTCAGGGGATGTTACTTGCTCGTTTAGAAAACCCTTCATTGCGCGAAGCGCTTATCCAAAAGCAAAGCCAGCTTAGTAAAATATCAGCTCAACATGAGGCTGAACTTGCAGAGCTAAAAGCTAAAGTGCAAGAGGCTAAAACTGCATATTATGACGCTTTATTGGCATTTAAAGCCGATAAAATGCAGTGGCAGGCACAAAAAACGTTAATCGAAAAGGGCAATAGTACCATTTCTCAGCTGGATCATCAGCGCAGTGAGTTTGCAATGCAGCGGAGTCAAAAGCAAGTTGAACTGCTGCAAGTCAGGGTTGATACTCAGCAAGCAATACTGCATGCCAACGTCAAAGCACAGCAGGCTGAACAAGTAAGTTTGCACTCCGAAATCAAGCTACTAGAAGAAAATATTGCAGCCCTAAATGTACGCTCACCTATCACTGGACAAATTCAGGATGTGCTGATTGCAGTGGGGATGCAGTTGTCCAATACCAGCTCTGTTGCAGAAGTGGCAGACCCTCGAATGCTGGTTGCTAAGATAAATATTGCCGAATTAGATGCGCCACATGTACAAGTAGGACAGTCGGCTATTATCGATACTTACAGTTCGCGTTTTAATGCTATCGTCAAACGTGTTTCGCCAAAAGTAACCAACGGCCAAGTTGAAGTTGAGTTGAGTATAGAAGGGACTTTGCCAGTAGAAGCCAGAGACAAACTCAATGTCGAAGGCGTTATTACAACAAGCCATAAGCCCGATGCTTTATTTGTCGCGATGCCGGCCAACGCGGTCGCAAATAACCAAGCTAGCGTGTTTGTTGTTGATGAACATCTTGCCACGAAAAAAACAGTCAAATTTGGTCAGCGTTCGGTAAACTACATCGAAGTGCTTGAAGGTCTTAATAAAAATCAAACTATCATTATTTCCGATATGGAAAAATATACGCAAGATAGCCAAGTATTAGTGCGCTAATAGGACATTATGATGAACTCAGTAATTCAACTTAATAATATCGAAAAACGGTTTCAGACAGAGGAAATCGCAACTCAAGCTCTAGACGGCATTAATCTTGAGGTCAAGCCCGGTGAATTTGTCGCTATCACAGGACCTTCGGGGTGTGGAAAGTCTACGTTATTGTCCATTCTGGGCCTGATTGATGAGCCAAATAATGGCGAGTATTATATCAGTGGTAACCCCGCTTTCAATTTAAGCTCAGACCAACGTGCTCATATTCGAGCAAATCATATTGGCTTTATTTTTCAAGCTTTTAATCTTATTAGCGATTTAAGTGTACTTGAAAACGTTATGTTACCGTTAACTTATATCGGTGGTATGTCTCAAAAGGAGATGACTCGAAAAGCCAAAGAGGCACTAGCGATGGTGGGGTTAGAAAACCGCATCAACCACTTTCCATCTCAGCTTTCAGGAGGTCAGCAACAACGTGCAGCAGTTGCAAGGGCGCTGATCAATTCCCCAGATCTTATCCTGGCCGATGAGCCGACTGGTAACTTGGATTCAAATAACGCACAGCAAGTGCTAGGACTGCTGAGCGAACTACATGCCGCGGGTAAAACGATATGCATGGTAACTCATGATATTGAATCTACGACCTACGCCAGCCGTGTTATCTCTATGCTTGATGGCACGATTTTAAGGGATAAAAAGAAGCTTGAACGTACAAGCAAAGTCGTTGGAGCTTAGTATGGGATTACTTTTAGACTTTCGTTATGCCCTAAGGAATATCGCAAAATCAATGCGCTTTACGTTATTAATGATGTTTATTATGGTTGGTAGTTTAACCATATCCTTAGTTGGCTTTAACTATATTTATACGGTGGCGTTCTCACACAGCCAAATGAGTAATGACAGCCCACAAATCAGAATCTTTAAGGTACACAATCCCATCAGCAAGCAAAATCAATTTCAATATCGCATGTTACCGGAGTTACAACAGCTTGAAGAAATTAAACAACTTGAAGAGTGGCTTTATATTGCTCCGGCTAGTGTTTGGGTAAGTGACGCTGAGCAGGGCAATCATTATCGTGGCTCCTATGTTGATGCGCGTTTTTTTAACTTTCTGAATAGTAAACCGGCGCTTGGGAGGTTTTATACAGCGGAAGATTTTGTAGGGGCAGCCCAAGATGTGGTGGTGATTTCTGATTATTTATGGCTGCACCTATTCCAAGGTAGTAAAGACGTTATTGGCCGTACTATGGTGATTAATCAAAAGCCTTACGAGATAATTGGTGTGATGCCCAAGCGCAATAATTTCCCGATATTTTCTAAACTCTGGCTACCACTGAAAGGCAATAACACGGAGCCAACTGATGCCATTAACCTTATTTATAAGAGTCCAAGTGAGGCGGTAGAGGCAAAGTTAGAGCAACGTTTGAGTTTATTTTTTACCGATTTTGCTAAGCGAGTAGCGAGTCAGTCAGAACTTGAGGTTGATAAATCGGCCCGAGTAGAGTCAATGACGTTGATGGAATACAATACCGACGGTGAAGCAGTCTTTATATTTACTTTGTTTATGATTGGTATCGTGCTCATTTTGCTTATTTCCTCAATCAACATTGGCAACTTACTCTTTGCCAAAATCATTGAGAGACAAAAGGAGTCGGCTATTCGGGCCGCGATAGGGGCAACAAAAATAAGGGTTATTCAGCAACACGCTTGTGAGGGCTTGGTTTACTGCTTTAGTAGTTGGGTCGTGGCATTACTGCTAACGGACCTAGGCTTACGCGCGGTGAACTTTTTCATGAATATGATGTTTGGCGGCAAAATGCCATATTGGTGGTATTGGCAGCTTAATGGCATCACCATATTGGTGTCATTACTGTTGATAAGCCTGGTCTTTGCTGTTGCCGTGCTGTTACCTGCGGTGAAAACAGCTAATTTTAACATCAATGATGTACTGCGAGACGGCACACGAGGTGCGACCGGAAAACATGCTGGCTTGATGTCAAAACGTTTATTGTCTTTGCAAGTGACCTTAGTGAGCTTTATGTTGATGGCGTCGAGCACCATTGGCTATGTGATGTACTCTATGGCGGGAAATATTGATGGAGAAACCCTTAAAGGGGTGTATTCAACTGAGCTGCAGCTTCAAACTGAAAGTGAGTTTTCCAGTGATAAAGCGGTTGAAATGGCTAATGCGCTGGTCTTGGGCATGACACTAGATCCGGCCTTTACTGAAGGGCGCGTGTATCAACGCGATATGGAGCTTGATGTGCTAACAAGCGAAGGTGAAGTTTATACCGATAAAATCATAAATGTTGAAGCTGTTTCACATCTCTTTAAGCGTGAATTGCACAGTGGCAGAAACTTTACCGAGCAAGATAATTTGGAAGCGGCGCCTGTTGTGATTATTAGTGATTCTCTGGCAAAAGCTTTGTTTGGCAGTGCCGACATATTAGGGCGATCACTGCTTTTACGTGATGCAAAATGGCCTAGTGCTAAAATAGTGGGTATTGCAGTGGATGAAATGAGCGTTGTTGCCAGAGAGCGTCGTCACGAAATCTATTTTAGTTTCCGTCAATATGCCGTAACAAATAATACTATGGCGGTTAAATTTATTTCTAAGCTGCCGCCAAGCCAAAGCCATGAAGCGTTTTATCGCGTGTTGAGTCGGCTGTCGAGTCCGCTAGAGGCTAGCTATATTTTTGATCACTATGACAATCATCGCTCTATGATTGGTGCCTTTACCAGTATCATATATGTCTTTTTGATTGTCGGTGGATTTGCGTTGACGCTCTCGTTAATTGGTATTTATGCCATGGGGCTTAGTAACATCAATAAATCGAGCTATGAGATAGGCATTCGCCGTGCGCTTGGCTGTAAAGATAACCAGATCGTATTGTTATTTATAAAGAAAAATCTAACCCACACAATAACTGGGTTGGCAATTTCTGCGTTCACTTTTTATATCTTATGCTATCTCGCTGTGGACTTTTTTCGCGGCATTGTGCCTTTTAGTGTGATGTTTGGCGCAGGTAGCGTCACTTTGCTGCTGGTATTTATTGCGGTATGCTTTGCACTTTATATCCCGGTGAAACGCAGTATAAAAGCTCAACCAGCAGTGAGCTTAAGAATGGAATAATAATTTGAAGAAGGTACTAATAGTTGACGATTCGTTGGACATTCAAGCGAGTCTAAAATTTTTACTTGAGGATGAGGGTTACGCTTGTCATGGTGTGGTGACGCCTGAGGCGGCAATTGAGTATGTCAGTACTCAGGACGTGGACTTAGTGTTATTGGATATGAACTTTACCCAAGACACTACCAGTGGTAAGGAAGGACTCGCAGCTATCGCTAAGCTTATCCAGGTTGACCCACTTTTACCCATTGTGGTCATGACTGGCTGGGCAACGTTAGAGCTTGCTGTTACGGCGTTAAAGCAAGGCGCAGCCGACTTTATTGAAAAGCCATGGGATGATCAGCGCCTTGCTCATAGCATTAAAGTACAATTAGAAAAGCGAGTCGACAGAGAACATTTAGTTCGGCTATCAGCTGAAAATGAGCGCCTTAAAAAGCCTCAGCAAACGGTTCACTGTGAAACTCATAGTGAAAAAAAACAGCGTGTGTTGACTCAGCTAACCCAGTTGGCACAAAGTAACATGAACATCTTGCTGACTGGCGAAAATGGCACGGGAAAGAGTTATTATGCGCAATATGTACACGAGCACTCGAACCGCGCTGGTGGGAGCTTTGTCGCAATTAACATGGGGGCGGTGAGTGACGAGCTATTTAATTCTGAGCTATTCGGCCATAAAAAAGGCGCATTTACCGATGCCAAAGAAGATCGCGTTGGTGCCTTCACACTGGCCAGCAATGGCTCGCTATTTTTAGATGAAATTGCTAATTTATCTTTGCAATCTCAAGCAAAATTGCTTCAGGTATTAGAAGAGCGAGAGTATAGTGCGGTTGGTAGTCATAAAGTTTTGAACAATACTGCTAGGATTATTTCCGCAACCAACTGCCAACTCAATAAAGCAATTGCTAATAACCAATTTCGCCAAGATTTATATTACCGATTAAATACCGCAGAAGTTGAAATACCGCCATTAAGGGAGTGTCCTGAGGATATTTTGCCATTAGCAGAGCGCTTTTTAATGCGCTTTAGCAAAGATAATAATAAACCCTCACCAACCCTAATGCCTTGCGCTGTTAAAGCGCTGAATGGCTACGAGTTTCCAGGTAATATTAGAGAGCTCAAGCATATGATGGAACGTGTGGTGTTTACATGCATCGGCGCTCAGGTATTTGCCAGCGATTTGGCGCTCACCCCGACACAGCGCACAGTGCAGCCTTCGCTGCAAACAGATAATTTGATTGCGCCAGAGCACCATGATTTAACGCTGGATGAAATTGTTGAACAAGCACTTTTTAAAAGACTAGAGTTTCATGATGGTAACGTATCCAAAGCGGCGAAGAGCTTGGGCCTATCGCGCAGCGCTTGGTATCGAAAAATGAACAAGTACGAGTAGGAGATAAGTAAACTTGTTTTATCGCTATGGCCATTGGCTGTTAAATACGTTACTACTTGCTATCGTTAACGCCTTACTCATTGTACACGGTTATCCAATCACATTGATTATGTTGGTGGATTTGGTATTTGTGCTGTGTTTGGCATTGCTCGCGTACCAATATGGTTCGACCAGACAAAATACCATTAATTTGATTGATACCTTGTTGATTTCGCTTCGACAAGGCGATTATGCTGTAAGAGCGGTGCATGGCAAAGACTCGCAATTACATTCAACTGTTGGCCATTTAAATGCCCTTGCACAAGCCATGCAAGCTGACCAACGAGCTCTGGCAGAGCAAAGTGATCTGTTAAAGCAGATTATCGAAAAGATTGATTGTGCGCTGATTGTATTCGACAGCCACAGCGTTGCATTTGCCAATAGCTACGCTGAGCGAGCCTTTTTAAATAGTTATAAAGACAATGCCATGAGCTGGTTTCAATCACTTCAAGCCCAACAAAAACAAGGAAAAGTTTGGTTGATGGTTAATGAAACTGAGCATGCTTTTCTGTTTCAGCACGACAGTTGCTACATTGCCAATAAACCCCATACTCTTTTGGTGTTAAAACAGCTCGACAGCATTTTATATCAACAAGAAAAAGACGCTTTACAGCGTTTTGTTCGCATTCTAAGCCATGAGATCAACAATGCATTAGCGCCAATTGGTACAGTAGCTCGCAGCCTTACTAAGCGCTTAAGTGGCGACTTAGATTTAGAGAAATTTAACCGTGGGCTTTCGCTCATCAACGAGCGCACCAACTACCTTAAATCTTTTATGGGTAATTATGCTTCGCTTGCCAAACTGCCGCCAGCGAATAAGCAGATTGTCGTGCTCAGTGAGCTTTGTATCCAGCTACAAAGTATCTACCCACAATTAAAGGTGGAATGCACAGCTGAGCAATTTGGCTTTTTTGATGCCAGTCAAATCAAGCAAGTGCTTTGTCATCTTATTAATAATTCTCAAGAAGCATGTACGCCCCCGCCAGAGATAACGCTCACTATCACATTTGACGATAATAAGCTGAGATTTAGTGTCACTGACACCGGTCCCGGCTTTTCTAATTTAAATGAAGCTGCAGAAGCTTTTTACACTACAAAAGCCGATGGCAACGGCATAGGTCTAATGCTTTCACGAATAATTATTGAAAACCACGGTGGGCAGCTAAAACTGTGCAATATTCCTCGTGGCGGTGCTAATGTTAGCTTTTGTTTAGAGTGGGGAGAGTGTTAGCTTGTTAAAGCGCCTCACATAATTAGCTCCTTCCACTCAACCTCATAGATCAAACTTACTGTAATGTTGATATTTACTCTCCTTATTAAAAATAATTAGAGACACCCACCTTTAATAAAAATAATTAGAGACACCCACCTTTAAAAAATAATTGTAAACGTACGGCGAACTTCACCTAGAGGCTAACATGCCAGGGCAGTAAGCTGTCGATATCGCACTGTGGCTGAGCTAATTCGTTTAAGCAATACATCACATAGTCGAATGGGGTGTGGCCGTTTGCTCTGGCTGTTTCGATCACGCTATAGAGGATTGCGCTACTCTCAGAACCACTTGTGGTGAAGCTAAACAGCCAGTTCTTTCGCCCTATAACGAACGGTTTGATAGCGCGTTCTGCCCGGTTGTTGTCTATCTTCAGGTGTCCGTCATCGAGGTAGCGAATGAGTTTCGGCCACTGCCTTAGCGTATAATGGACGGCCTCGCCCAGCTTCGATTTTGGTACCACCGTTTGTGCTGATTTATCTAACCAGGTTTTAAACTGGGCCAGCAGCGGTCCGCTTTGTTGTGCCCGTGCTGCCTGCCGTCCCTCAGCGCTTGCTGTTTTGTTCACAGTTTCAAGCCGATATAACTTTTGAATATGGTTGAGCGCCCAGTTCGCTTTACCTGTTTTTCCCTTGGCTTGTGCATCTGCGGCTTCTTTGAACTTGCGTCTTGCGTGCGCCCAGCAGCCAATCAGTGTCGCCTGCGTTTGCTCATAGCCCGCATAACCGTCAACTTGCAGATAGCCGTCGTAGCCCTGTAAAAATGCCACAGGACACCGACCCGCACGACTATTCTGATAGTCGAACAGGGCGATATTAGGGATGCTTGCCTCAGCCTCAGGCGAGTCCGTGCCGCTGCAATACAGCCACATGTAACTGGTCTGTTTGTCTTCTTTCACCACCTTAACCGTGGTTTCATCGCCATGCAGTACCGGCTGCTGTAGCAACACTTCATGCAGCCTGTCGTAGAGTGGTTTAAATAAACTGGCACAGCGGATCATCCAGTCCGCCATAGTCTGCCTGCTCAGCGCGATACCATATTGTTTGAACAGGCTTTCCTGTCGATACAGCGGTAAACCATACTGATATTTACTGGTGATGATCTGGCTCAGCAAACTGGCCGTTGCTATGCCTTTCGGAACTGGGCTCGGTGGGACTGAAGCTTGTTTTATCTCAACCTGAGTTTGTGTTTTTTCACAGTGCCGGCAGCTGTATTTGGGTCTGACATGCTCGATGACTTTAACCTGGGCCGGAATAAACTCCAGCTTTTCGCTCACATCCTCGCCCATTTTGTGCAGCTCACCGCCACAGCAGTCACACTGTTTGTTGTCGATGTCATGCACAACACGTTCGCGGGGCAGATCTTTTGGCAGTGGCTGACTTGTCGGCTTTTTGCGCTGATATTCGATGGTTTCCACGTTTTGCTCAGGTGCTTCTTCAACCAGCGTTTCAGCTTCATTGAACAAGTCAGCTTGTGCAGGATGCGACTCACTGCTGGCACCGAAGCGTTTTTGCTGGGCCAGTCTGAATTGTTCTTCGAGGTAGTTATTACGCGCCTGAAGCTGAGCAATGATCTCTTCTTGCTTCGCGAGCTGCTGACGTAATACATCAAGTTCGTTTTGCATGTGTATTACTTTATCAGATAAGTAACTTTTTTAAATTAATGACTTAGATTAAATCGTGATCTAAAAGTTCCTGTTATGATCATACGTTATAACTATAGCTGAGCGGCTTATGGGCAATGACCGATAAGCCAGACAATAACCACTGCCATTGTTCGGCGCTGAGCGTAACGACGTCATCGTCTTCTTTGTCGGGCCATTTAAACTTGTCTTTTTCAAGGCGCTTGTACCACAAGGCAAAGCCGGTTTTATCCCAATACAACACCTTCAGCTTGTCCTTGTTTTTATTACAAAATGCAAACACCTGGCCGCTCATCGCGTGTGCAGCCATTTCTTGCTCAACAATCGCCGCGAGGCCATTGATGGATTTACGAAAGTCTACCGGCTGGCGGTGTAAGTAAACAGCTTCACTTTGCCAACAGATCATGACAGCGCCCTGAGCAGTGCAGCCAACCACAGGACGTCTGTGTTTGATGGCAACAACACCGTACTCTGACCATGTTTGAGCTGCAACAATTCAGGCAGAGAAACGAACTCAGATGCAGCAGGTTTAGCGGCAATAAAAGATGACTCAGGTGGTTTTTTAGTGCGAAGTTTACTTCGGCGATTATAAAAAGACTTGGTACTGAGATTGTGCTGTGAGCAGAAATCACTGACAGACAAACCACTGAGTTCCTGTTGTTCGATAAGTCTCAGCCATTGCTGTGCGGTTTTGTGTTTAGGCATATTCAGCTCCGAATTGAGATCAGAGCTGTACTTTATAAGCTGAGCGTCTTCAGTAGCTAGGTGGGGTTTAGGTGACGCTTACAAATAATTAGAAATAATTAGAGACACCCACCTTTAATGGGATAATTAAAGACACCCACCTCAAATTTGTTCCTTTTCGAAAACTTGTCTACTGTTAGTTATGTACTCAAGGATTGAGGAGACATCACCATGGCAACAGCCAGAAAAAGACAGATCAGTTTAGTCGACACCAAGTACTACCACTGTATTTCGCGCTGCGTAAGGCAAGCCTATTTATGCGGCAAAGACGTAGTAACAGGAAAATCTTATGAACATCGCCGTCACTGGGTGGAACAAAAGCTATTACTGCTTGCCAGTGCTTTTTGCATTGATGTTTGCACTTATGCAGTGATGAGTAATCACACTCATGTTGTTTTGTATGTTGATGATAAAAAAGCAAAACGCTTATTAGATAGGGCTGTTGTTATTCGTTGGCATAAGCTATATAAGGGAAACTGGCTCACGAATAAGTTTATCAATGGTGAGACCCTCAATGAGTCAGAGAACCTCATGCTTGCTGTGCAAATCAGTCAATATAGAGAAAGGTTGGCGAGTATCAGTTGGTTTATGCGTGTACTCAATGAAGACATTGCTCGAAGAGCAAATAGGGAGGATGGCTGCAAAGGCCGTTTTTGGGAAGGGCGGTTCAAATCGCAAGCACTACTCGATGAAGCCGCGCTTGCCGCCTGTATGGTGTATGTAGATTTGAATCCTATCCGCGCGAAAATGGCTTCAACACCCGAAACCTCTGACTATACCAGCCTCAAAAAGCGCATAGAGCACGCAAAGCATGGTAAGCAGCCAAAAAGTTTACTGCGTTTTGCTGGGAACCCTAGAAAGCATATGACCAAAGGCATTCCTTTTGAGCTCACTTATTATCTTGAATTAGTTGAATTAACAGGAAAAAGCATTCGTAGCGATAAAGCAGGGTACATCGACGAAGTGCACCCCATTCTTGCAAGGTTAAAGATTGAGCCTGAGAATTGGTTTAAGTTGACTACTCAGTTTTCTCATGTATTTCATGGCGCTGCAGGCCGGCCACAAGCAATTACAAACTATTGTGAAAGGTTACATAAAAGGCGGAGACCGAACCTAGTCAACTCTGAGCGTTTGTTAGCGTAATATACTTGAGTAGATTGAACTTACAGACTAATTTTGTGCTGACAATATTTGCTGTGCGTTATATTGATATAAGGTTTAAAAAAGCCAGTATCCTCTTTGCAAAAGCAATTCTCTGTTGAATGTAACTTTTAAATAGTGCGAAATTACATCCTTGAGCCTTTGGTTTTTTGTTTTTAAGAAAAGGTGGGTGTCATTAGTTCTTACATCATAGCTCTTTAGCTAATAGAGCTACTCATCTGTCTTTCAACATTTTATGGTAGGAATATCAGACCATCGAGTAGTGTAGTGGGGGGATAGGTACTCCCGTTTCATTGCCCAGCGGTTACTTTGTATTTGGCTACCCAGGGCCAAAGCGGAATCGCCATAGCGGCTATTTATGTTATCGATCACTGCCATTAACCTTGGGTTGTCTTGTGATGTATTAAACATATCTGCTTGTTGTAGGTGGTCATCTTCTAGCTCAAAGGCGCCGACACCGGCTTTGTAATAACGCACTCCAGGTTGGTAGAGCTGGCCAAATATCTCTTTTACGGTAGCGGCAAAAGCCCTGCAGTCGTTGGAGGCAACGGGCAAAGAAGTAATAAATGACTTTTTAAAAAAGCCATCTTCAAAGGGAGATGAATGTGCAAAAACAATAATTTGCTTAGCTAATGATCCTTGCCGTCTAAGCTTTTTAGTCACAATCGTGCAGTGAGTAATGAGTGCAGCTTTTAAAGAGCAGGGGTCGGTGATCCGCTGGCCAAAGCTTCGGGTGCTGTATATTTCCTTTTTTCTTTGTGTAACGTCATCCCAGCTTAGGCATTTATAGCCATTTAGTTCTGTAATGGTACGCTCTAACACAACACTGAACTGTTTACGCATATGTTTTGGGTTTTGATTCGCTAAATCAAGTGCGCTATTCACTCCCATCAGATTAAGCTTTTTCGCCAGCCGCTTTCCAACCCCCCAAACATCAGAGACAGCCATTTGCTTTAAAATGGTACGACGGGCTTGCTCATTATCAATGACAGCCACACCAGTGGCTCCAACAAATTTCTTAGCAGCATGGTTTGCGGCTTTCGCGAGTGTTGGAGTCGGACCAAACCCAACTCCCACAGGAAGCTTAGTGCCACGCCATACTGTGCGGCGGATTAAATGACCATAGTCATGCCAGTTTGGAATTAGCTTATTGTAACCATCAAGCTTTAAAAAAGCTTCATCAATGGAGTAAACATATTGTTTGTCACTGAACTGCCCAATGATGTTCATCATTTTTTCAGATAGATCCGCGTATAGCTCATAGTTAGAAGAGCGGATCACCACGCCATGCTGTTGCAAGATGGGTTTGAGTTTAAAATAAGGCTGAAACTTAGGCAGTCCAAGCTTTCTGGCCTCTGGGGAAGCGGCGACTATGCAGCCGTCGTTGTTAGAAAGCACCACCACAGGCTTTTTACGAATGCTCAAATCAAAGACTTTCTCTGCAGAGGCATAAAAAGCAGTGGCATCAACTAGGGCATACATTTAGCTAACTCGTCATTGCGTCGAAATAACCTCACTGCGCTTATTACTACTCCTTCAAGTTGAAAAGCATCAGCCTCAGAAATATTAACGGGCGCAAAAGAGCGTCCGGCAGAAAGCAATTGCCGCTTTTTTAAATCAATGACTTTACACACAAACTCACTGTTGTAGTTAGCCACAATCACATCCAAATGCTTCGGTTCAACGGCGCGATCAACAATAAGAATATCACCGTCAAAGATCCCTAAGCCTTGCATCGAATCACCAGCAGCCAAACCGATAAAAGTGGTGTTTGGGTGTCTGACGAGCAGCTGATCCAACGACAGCCCAAGCTCCTTATACTCAGCTGCAGGGGACTCAAAGCCAGTGATCCCGGCTTGTGCCTTGATAGGAATACATTTCATCTTTACACCGCAATTATACTGTTTATATATACAGTATAATTGCGGTGGGTGTCTTTCGCAATATTTTAGATCAAGGAGTGATGTTGCAAGATGGAAACACCTGAAAATAGTTGTTATTGCGGTGGGTGTCTTTCGCAATACTTTAGATTAGGGAGTGATGTTGCAAGATGGAGACACCTGAAAATAGTTGTTATTGAGGTGGGTGTCTTTCGCAATATTTTAGATCAAGGAGTGATGTTGCAAGATGGAAACACCTGAAAATAGTTGTTCGGTACTGTCCAGTTCTGTATTACTATTAAGGAACAATAACAATAGGAAGCAGCTATGGAAGCGTTAATTTATCTATTTTCTTGGGGATCGCCCCTTGGTCTTGGCGCGTTTTTTTGTTTAATGGGGGTGGGTGCAGGGGTGTTCTTTTGGGGCGCTTCGCATTTAAATAAACATAACACCAGTGGCAGTGAGTAAAATAGTATGCCCCACGGCAGTGAAGGCTAACGAAAATATAAAGGTGAGCTGAGCTCACCTTTATAAAAATTAATAGTTTGCCTTAGGCGGGAAGTTGGCCAACATCTCGGCAATGGTGTTGTTGATTGATGCGGTTCTTTCATCCGGCGTTTGATTTTTACGTAACCGGCCTTCTTTAGCGCCACGCCAAACCAGTTGATTTGAAGCCTTATCGACCATATCAACCACTAAGGTACCCACTTCGTACTCACGAGTGGTTGTTTGGGTTTGCCAGCCGATCCCCCAGTAGTTCCAACGTGCGCCATAGCTAGTATGCAGTGAATCAGATTCGATTTTAGTGTCCACAGAAGCGTGATAATTCACCAGCAAATCAGCCGAAGCGGCGTCGGTTAGGGTAAAGCCTTGTTGCGACATTTGGCTTTTGATGGCGTTACGAATACGTTTTTCCATTAAGTCATTGACTTGGTATTCGCGGCCATTGTTTTTTAAATCCGCATCGGGGGACCAAGCGTAGGTTTTGTAATTAGCAAATTCTACCGACTTGTCATAGTCCCAATCTGGGGTTTTAGCACAAGCGGCCAATAATAATACCACTATTGCAACTGCAAGATGTTTCAACATAATTTATTTCTCCTTCGCGGAATGTGCGCCACGTTTGCTAAACACGTATTAATACAAGCATTACGCCTCAGTGGCTAACATTACTCTTTATTATGTAGCTAAGACATTAACTTAGCATTAATGTTCCGCTGGGTGTTGTACTTCTATCCAATCTTTTTCATCCACCCAGTTTTGGCTACCTTTAGCCACACTTCGGATGGGAACCAGGTAATCACAGCTAATTTGTGGTTTTACCGAAGCAAATATCGGCACAAAGCCAAAGCTCAACGCGGTTTCAATAATTGCTTTTTGGTTTTGTGGGTCAATATCCGCGGCTTCATCAATGTAAATAGGAATACGATACATGGCCTGCTCTTGATCAGATAATAAGTAGCGAATAAACAACATGCCACACAACAGTTTTATCGTTATGCGCGTGCCATTAGAGCCTGCGGAGTCGATTTTATCAAAATGTTCAGTCTCACCAGCGCGATTAACCACCTCAAAGCGAATGTCAAACAGATCGGTCAATGTCAGGCCGGCCTTATCGGCAGCCAGCTTAATGATATGATCTTTGGCAGCGTTGACTTCTTTTTCTGATGACGGTTGCTCGCTTAGTAAATCGAAACTTTCACCTTGCTCATACAGGTCTGAAGTACTAATGATGGTGTCGATGCTATCAACCAACATTTTGCGCGGAATGACATTAATTTTAAATGCTTGTAGGTTAGAAATTCGGTGCTGACTAATGCCTTTATTAAAGCTGTTCATCTCACGGCGCAAGCGGTCGAGATCTTGTCTTAGCCCTTTAATGGTCGCAGCAACTTCCGTTAAGGCCACTCGAGCTTGTTTATCCACAGCTTCGCGCTCATTATCTATATTATGATACGCGCCGATCAGCTTCTGGTATTTAGTAGTTTCGTCCGGCTCATTATCAAACTTGGTGATCCCGGCATTGTAAATATGCAAGTAGGTATTACGGACATTCACGTCTAAGTTTCTTAGTTCATTACAGTCTTTATTGAACTGGTGAATGACCTCAGATAGGTTGTCAAAATCGAGTTTAATCTCAATTTCATACGCGGCCTGCTTGCCAGTGTATAAGTCTAAGGTGTGATCAATACGCTCTGATTTAACTTGCTTCAGGCGATCAGCTTGGCGCGTGAGTAGATCTTGTTTACTTTTGATAATCGAACGGCGGTCAGAAATCGAACCGGCATTGCGTTGAATATCATGCAAGTATTCATCAACTTGTTCACGTTCAATCTGTAGCTGCTGTTGTAGCGCGGTTTGCGCTTCTGCCGATTGCTGCATGGTTCGAAACTGTTCAAAGCGTTTCATCGCGGCTTCGGTTGCCATCAATTCATCGTACAGCGCATCACGCTCTTGCTGTTTCTCGGCTACGTTAGCCGCCACTTCACGCTGTTGTTTTAAGTCGCTCAAAGACTGCTGCAACGACTCTAATTGCGCTTGCAGTTGTACTTTATTTTCACCGCTTTGCATTTGCACCATACTGAGCTTTTTCAGTTTTATGGTGGCGCCCGGCAGGATTAGCTCACCCCCTTGAACCGACTTCGATAACGCAGTTAAAAACTCTGCAAACGCCTCATCATCGGTGATGGTGACCTCACCTTGAGCTGTGGTAGAAAAAGAAAGAAGATCTGGGTTCAGTATGCGAGAGATCTCTTCAACTTCTTTTAACGATAAATCTTCGCGCATGCGGGTAAAGAGGTTGAACTCCAGGTTTTTCAACTGCAGTTTTAAGCTTTTAATCTGCTTTTGCGTTTCATTAATACGAAAATCGAGCGTGTGTAAGCTTTGACCTTGAGCACTGTTAATGGAAAAGGAAAGCTGCTCATACTCTTTCTTCAACAAAGTGAGGTTAGCTTTCAGTGTCGCTTGATTGGTCAGCTCAAACTCACTTTTTAGAGCGTTAAAATCACTAAACCATTGTTCAATCTGCGTTTGCTTGCGCTCAATGTCGCGAGATTGTTGCACATACAGCTGTTGTTTGGCCTCAAACTCTTGCTTTTCAGACTCAATGTCCTCCAGTTGCGTCTCCAGCTCAGAGAGTTGCTCAGTTTGGTAGTTATCGTATTCCACTAAGGCTAAATCGATTTTCGGCGCATACGCAGCAAGCTTACCTTTTAATACGGCTTCGCTTTCCAACATGGTTTCTAAGGTAGAAATAGGCTCTTGCATCGATTCTAAGGTGGTCAGCTCGCGGCGGGCACGGTTGACCTTATCA
Organism: Pseudoalteromonas 'SMAR'; assembly: GCF_048515945.1. Taxonomy (NCBI): domain Bacteria; kingdom Pseudomonadati; phylum Pseudomonadota; class Gammaproteobacteria; order Alteromonadales; family Pseudoalteromonadaceae; genus Pseudoalteromonas; species Pseudoalteromonas 'SMAR'. The sequence continues at coordinate 91,116 of NZ_JBLWMW010000003.1, read as the reverse complement.
AAGGCGCGACGCCACACTTCATAAAAGTCGACCTTAGAATTAGACATGTGGCGCTCAAATACTTTTAGCATAAAGCGTTTAACATCTTGCGCACCAAGCTTATGTAAATTCAAAATACGACGGAAAATTTCTTTATAAACCGGAGCATCTTGCACGTTGTTAAGTGGGATCATCTTCAGGTTAATATCACCATCAAATGGCGTAGCCCCGCCAGTGAGCAAGGCATTAAGCTCCTGCGCTTTTAGCTCCACAGGTTTACGCTGCTTTTGCTCAAGGTGATTAAACAGCTTGGTGTATTTAATAATGCTTTTGCCTTGGGTAAAGTCAGCCAAATCAAGTTTGCCTTGATAGCAAAAAAATTGGTGTGCGTAGCCGGCTATTTTACCGAGCCCCGCGACACCAATCACCACGTCTCCGTGGGGCAGGTTGGCTTCCAACAAGATATAAGACTGATCCGAAGAAAAATAAAACTTACGCGTTTCTTCAAGGTCGTGACCATCCCACTCGGTTAACCTTAAGTCATTGATCAGCGGAAATTGCAGGGCGTTGATCACCGAACTTTTACCGGTATTATTGGGGGCGCAAATGGAGGCACTTTTATCTAAAGGGATGACACACTTGGCGTAGCCCGCTGTATTTAACAATGCCAGTTTACTTAAGCCGTACAACTTATCGCTCATAGCTCATCCTCAATATCGTATTGTTCTTCATTTACTTCCATTAACGCGTCAATGTAGCGATAGATTGGCGCTAACAACATAAACCCTTGCTCAACTTCACGGGCAAGCCCTAAGCGCACCATGCGCAAAAACACGTCTTTACGCAGATCTGAACCGGAGAAAATTTCTAATTGATCAAATAAGTGCTTGTTAAGTTGCACTATGGTTTGCATTAACTCCAAATCACATACTTCGTCAAACAACACTCGTAGCGGGTCTTTACCTTGGTTTGCGTAGTGCTCAATCAAAATATAAATGGTTAACGCAATGGCTCGTGAAATTTTACCCATGTTAGGGGTGCTTTCGTCACTGGCAAGGTAGTAAAAGCCTCTGGCGTCATGCTGTAGGTCATGACCAAGCGCCGTGAATAACGCTTGGTAACTGTCGATTTCTTGGTCCAGCTCCTGCCACAAGGTGGTGTCTTGTTCACTAATGTGATACCCGCTCACCAGTTTTTTATTAATGGCTTGCAGCTCATTGAGTCTATCTAAATTAATGGTCGTCATATTGTTAATCTTGTTTTGCTTTGGCGCTAAATGGATACAGCGAGAAAGTGTGTGAGGCGATACTCACTTGTTGTTTGTCTTCTGCTTGAGTTAACGATAACTCGTTTTCATTAATGAGCTTTTGATATAAAAACAACATTTCATCGGCATCTAAATCTGGGTAACTGTCAGATAAAAACGGCAATAATGCCTGGCGCTTTTTGCCAGAGGCTTGGAAGCGAGCTTTAACTGCCTGATAATCAGGAATATTAGGACTTTGATAGGCCGGGACATCATCTTGGTCTGGCAGTTGATACTCTTCGTGTTCAAACGCCACTAAGCTCGCCATATAAGCCACCATATGGCGCCTTTGACCTAAATTAAAACGTTGGGTGTCTGAGACAAATTCTGGTTGCACTGGGGTTAATAAACGGTCGACGCCTTTTTTGCGGATCTGACCGAGTACTTTTGAAGCTTGGCGAGTGATCAGGGTATTACGCCTTAGCTCTTCGCGCAGAGGCATCAGCAGATCGGCACTGCGACTGAGGCTTTCACGGCCGATAAGGTGCATGTCTAAAATTCGGGTTCTCAGCTGTTCCAGCATGCGTTTATCAGCGGCACCACGGCCCAATTGTTCAATGTGCTCGATTTGCTCACTGATCTGGTACTCAATCTGGTCAAAGCAACATTGAAAAGGACCATGGATGTCCACCATTTCCAACATGGGTTCAATGTACTCATCAAATGCTTCAAGCACCGACTTATAACGCATTCCCAAAGACAGGCTTGAGGTATCCGATTTCGCCTGCTCAACAAGGTTCATGATGGCGCTTTCATTGTGTTCGAAGAGCTTAACAATTTTTCGCACTCGCTCATCCATAATGCGGCTAAAGCGCTTAAGCTCAGTATAATCGGCTTCATCGCCAGCTTGCACAATGCGGTTGCCCAACCGTTCTAGGTCTTTTACCAGTACCGTAATTTCCTCAGCGAGACCGAGACTCTCTTCTTGTAACAAAAAACTGGCAAAGTCGGCAACGGCCCGGTTAATTTCAAGTTGTGAAGATTTCGCCAGAGGAATAATAATCTCTTGTTGCAGTAGCCGGTTGGTCTCTTTATAGATCCGTTCACTTTGCCAGCTTGGGTTTTTTAATTTTATGATGTTTTGTACATCTTTTAAGCTGAAATCGGCCAGCTTAAACCGCTTAAAAAGCAGTTCAAGTACACTCCAATGATCGTGAATAGTATTTAATAGTTTTTTTGCTGGGATCATAGCTTTCCATTGGGCTGTAGTGCAGCAACACTACATCGTCATCAAATTGTCACAAAATGTTTATATTAGATAGCAAGCATATTGGGACAGTGCTAGAATACGCCGCGAAAACGAACCCTACCTCTGTTACAAAATATTACAGGCTGTTTACGCATTATGGTCACGTCCATTATTCTAACCCTGATCGCTATCGCTTTTATACTTATCGTCATCGAAGACATTATTCATGTAAACAAGGCTAAAACGACCTTATTTTTTGGTACTTTATGTTGGATTATTGTCTTTATCTCTCCTATGCATGGTCAAACTCCTGAAATGATACAAAATGAGCTGGACCATAATATTCTAGAGATTGCCACTTTGTGGTTGTTCTTAATGGCTGCAATGACCTTTGTGGCGTACTTAAATTCCAAAGGCTTTATCCAAAATATTGTCCACCGGATCATGCCAACCCACATCAGCGAACGCAAGTTAATGTTTTTAGTGGGGGCCTTTGCGTTCGTTTTTTCATCGATATCGGACAATATTACCGCAACACTGATTTCTTTGGCGGTGGTGATGTCGTTGAAGTTAGATCCAAAAAAGTTGATTAAGTACGCCACACTTATCGTGTTTAGTGTGAATTCTGGGGGGGTGTCCTTGATCACAGGAGATGTGACAACCTTAATGATTTTCTTAGCCAATAAGGTCAGCATTCCTGATTTGCTGCTACTTATACTGCCAGCGATGCTCAGTGTGTTGACGTTAGCGTTTATGCTGTCGATTGGTATGCGCGAACAGATCACCTTCGAAAAAGTTGCCACGCGACGGATTGAAAAAACAGACATTACCATTGCGCTGATCTTTATCTCCACCATATTTGCGACGCTGTTTTTGAGCGTGCAATATCAAGTACCACCCATGCTCACCTTCTTGTTTGGTTTGTCGTTAATGTTTTTGACGGCGCAGTTTCTAATGCGCAAAAAGGACGTCAACAAAAAAATTATTGATTACATTCGCGAAATTGAATACGACACCCTATTGTTTTTTGTGGGTGTCCTGTTATTAGTTGGGGCATTAAAAGAGGTTGGGGTGCTGGCGCGCTTTACCGAGCTTTATCAATATTTGGCACCGGAATATGCCAACTATCTGGTGGGCTTAATGAGTGCAGCAGTCGATAATGTGCCCTTAACTGCGGCCTTACTCAAAGCCGATATCGCCATGACACCAGGCCAATGGTTAACCTTTACCTATGCCACCGGGGTTGGTGGCTCCATGTTAATTATTGGCTCGGCTGCTGGGATCATTGCCATGAGTAAGGTGAAAGCCTTAACCTTTACCAGTTACTTAAGAATGGGTGTCTACTTATTGTTCGCTTATACGGTTGGCTATGCTGGAGCCTATTTCGCCGGACAAATGTTGTAGGTGAGTTTTACACAAAAAGCTTGACACCTAGACGGCTAAAAGATAATTTCCTTACAGCCCACATCAAATGTGGGCTGTTTTGCTTTTATTCATAAAGTAAAAGGCAAAATAAACAGAAGAGGCGCGATACTTAGGTAGTTGATGTGAGGTGACGAGACCGTTGAGCATCAATGAGGGAAGCTATCGCCGAGGAGAAGCACTGTTCGTCATAGGGCTTTTTCGGTTTACGGGGCTGAATCCTCGGAACTGTCACCATAGTGGTGGAGAGCTTCTGGCAAAGGACATTTCAACTACCCACGTTTAAGAAATCCCATGCCAAGTTCTCCTTATGAATTTAGACCTAAGTTGTGGTCGAGAGGAGATAAAATGAATTCGCAGTACGTTGTTGCTAAGTTTGGTGGAACCAGTGTTGCTGACTTTGAGGCCATGTCACGGTGTGCCCACATTGTTCGTGACAACCCAAATGTTAGAGTGGTGGTGGTGAGCGCTTGTGCCGGTGTCACCAACCATTTAGTAAGCTTAACGCAACAAAAGCAAAACCAAGTTGAGCGTGAGGCAACGGTGGCAGCCGTGGCGGCCATTCAGCAAGCGATTATCGATGAACTCAATTTAGATGTCGATTTGGCCACAGGGTACCAGCAAACCTTTACTGAGTTTGAAGCGCTAGCCAGTTTACCAGCACTTAGCAAGCAGCAATGCGATGAAATGCTGAGTTTTGGTGAGCGTTTTTCATCTTATTTGTTCACCCAAGTGTTACGAGACAACCAAGTAGACGCAGGGCGGTTTGATGTTCGTCAAGTACTGAAAACCGATACTCAATTTGGTAAAGCAGAGCCAGACATCGCAGCCACTCGCAGTGCTGCGCAAGCTCACCTTGTGACGCGACTACCACAGCAGGTGCAAGTGACTCAGGGATTTATTGGCAGTGATCCTTATGGCCAAACTACCACCTTAGGCCGAGGTGGTTCAGATTACAGTGCAGCCTTGTTGGCAGAAGCAATTGATGCATCCAGTGTGCATATCTGGACGGATGTGGTGGGGATCTTCAGTACCGATCCAAGGTTATGTGTTAACGCCAAACCCATTGCACGTTTGAGCTTTGATGAAGCGGCAGAAATGGCGACCTTTGGTGCTAAAGTACTTCACCCCGCCACTATATTGCCTGCCAGCCGTAAAGGCATTGCAGTATTTGTGGGTTCGAGCCGCGACCCTCTGTCTGGTGGCACTTGGATTGAAAAAGAAAAAACGGCTCAAGCTGGTATTCGCGCAGTAACGCAGCGAAAGAATCAGATCTTGCTAACCTTAAAAAGCCCCGAAATGCTGTTGGCAAGCGGCTTTTTGGCGCGGATATTTACCATTTTAAGTAACTACAACATTTCCGTTGATTTAGTCACTACCTCCGAGATCAGTGTAGCGTTAACGCTAGACAACGCTCCCAATGCATCGCGTCCAGAGCTCGAGCAAGCCTGCCTCGATGAGTTGAGCCAATTCTGTCACGTCAGTGTTGAAAATAACCTGACTTTAGTGGCGATGATTGGCTCTGAAATCCAATTAAAACAATGCGAACTGAATTTGATGGATGTGTTATCGGATTTCAATATCCGCTTAATTTGCCATGGTGCCAGTAAACATAATCTCTGTTTCTTAGTGGAGCAGCAAGAATCGGATCAAGTGGTGCAGTCTATTCATGCGCGTTTGTTAGAGGTGGCTTAAAAAAGACCAAGGTGCAGCAATAAAGACGTACTCAATTCGTTGTTGCCGGGCCTTTATACCAATTCGCTTAATTAAGTGGTCTACTTGAGGCAAGAAAATTCCGTCGATAACAAGACAAAATTTTGCTATTTAGTTGCTCTAAATGAGAAATTTTTAACGCAGTTAGCGTCGAGTTTGCTCCCTCAAATTGAGCAAGTATTAATGCGGATTGGTATTTTGCACCGCGCTGCCGTACTCGCATTTTTACCACAAGTACGTATAATCTGGCCTCTACAAAAATAATGATTGAAGACGAACATGGCTCAAACGCGCGATGGATTTCAAAGCCGGCTTGGCTTTGTATTGGCAGCTGCAGGTGCGGCTGTTGGACTGGGTAATATTTGGGGCTTTCCGACACAGGCCGCCAACCACGGTGGTGGGGCGTTTTTGTTGGTGTATTTTGCGGTGATCTTTTTGTTGGCGCTCCCAGCGTTATACACCGAACTTTATCTCGGACATCAGGCTCAAGCAAACCCGGTGAAAGCCTTAAAAACAGCATGGCGTGAACGCGCCCCCAAAGTGGGTGCCAGTGCCGGTTACATTGGTTTGGCAGGTGCTGTAGTGATGCTGAGTTTCTATTCCATCGTGGCTGGCTGGATGTTGTCGCACTCGCTAGATCCGTTAGCGCAACTACTAGGCTTTGAGCGCGCCAGTGCCTTTTTAAGTGGCGACTCCACATTGCGTAATTTTATTTTTACCCCGTTGATGTTAATACTGACCGCAAGTATTATTTTGCAAGGGGTAAAATCGGGTATTGAAACGTGGTCACGACGTTTAATGCCGGTGTTACTGCTACTGCTGTTGGGCTTAATTGGCTACATGGCCACCCTAGATGGCGCCGCAGAGGGCTTTCGAACCTATTTAATTCCTGACTTTAGCAAAGTCAGCGATCCCGATTTAATCATCGCGGCCATGGGGCAAGCGTTTTTCTCGTTGTCACTTGGGGTGGGCTGTATGATGATTTACGGCTCCTATTTGAAGCCTAACGAAAACCTACCGAAGCTGACCTTTAGCGTTGCTATGTTAGATACCTCGGTGGCCTTTTTAGCGGGCTTGCTGATCATTCCAGCCATTTTTGTAGCGCAACAAAATGGCGTGCAAGTATTTCAAGATGGCAAGCTGATTGGTGAAGGCCGGTTAATCTTTGCTATTTTGCCAGAGCTATTTACCAACATGGGCTACATTGGCTTATTTGTTAGCCTGACGTTTTTTGTGCTGATGTCGATAGCCTCGGTCACCTCGACCATTTCATGTACTGAAATCCCAGTGTCTTTCTTAGTTGAAAATCACGGCATGAAGCGTAAGCAAGCAACCTGGCTGGTCACGCTAGTGGTGTTCATTGCCTCTAGCACCATCATTGTTAATTTCGACTGGTTGTTTGAATTGGTGATTAACTTATTTACGCGTTATCAGCTGCCGTTAATGGGGCTATTCTACTTTTTGACCATTGGCTGGATTTGGAAACGCGGTAATCAACTACATTTGGAATCTCGCGGCGCCCATTATTGGTTTGCTCAGTATGTTCGCTTTGTGTGTCCTGTATTGATGACGGCGGTGTTTGTTAATGTGGCCTTAGCCTAACGCCACAGGAAACTGGCAACTTAGCGCTGTTACTAAAAGGGTTAGATGGGTCTGCTAAGCAAACTTTAGATCAGACTAATAACTCGGCAGATCAGTTGTTAAGTGGTTGATACCTTTCTGCTATATGCTGATATTCGCCGCTGTCATGAACGGCTTTTAAGGCGGCTGAAAATGTCGCCAATTCTGTACTGGGAAAAGACTGCTTACTAAACATGATAAAGCTGCTGCTTTCGGCTTGGCTGGTGACACGAAGCAATGGCTCAATTTTGTCACGGTACTCGGGGTTAGCGTGTAAATAGTGCATGCCTTCGGTTTCCGACTCAATGTAGCCGTCAACACGACCTTTCATGGTTAAAGCAGGTAGGCTTTGGTCATCATCAATGAAAACTAGGTGTTTAGCAAAGCCTTGGTCTTGCAACAATGTGTAGTAGCTGTCGGTGTAAACGGCCGAGCGCAGAGCGCCGATCAAAGCAGGGCTATGTTTGATGTCAGCGAGGCTCTGCACATGTTTGAATACTTCTTCACGGTCTTTGCGAATGAATAAGGTATAATAACTGTAGCGAAATGGCTCCGTGGAGAACCAGGCATACTGCTTTCGTTCTGGTAAGGCCGCCGCAGCCACCGTCATATCTATTTGACCAAGCTCTAGTGATTTAAGTACTCGTGCCCATGGCATGGCCAGCAATTTATAGCTGTGTGGGGTACGACGAAAAACCGCATTAATTAACTCAATGTCTTTGCCAACCCAGCGCCCGCTTTCGTCTTTGTAGCGAAATACTTCGCGTTCATTAATGCCAATAATAAACTCGGCACTCAGAGCAAACGGAGTGTAGATAAGAAGGAGGGTTATCAGGAAAAAATTAGCCATTACACGGTATTAATCGTTCATCATATAATCACTATGGCTGATTGTTTCTGGCCATTCAAGTGTAACGCGACCAGCGATAAAGTTGGCGGGGTTTAAAGAAGAGGGCTGCTAGAGCGTTGCAGCCCAATAGTTAATTTAGTTAAAACTCTCTTGGAGAAACAAACTCACCGGCTTGGATCGCGTCATAAGTCTGTTGCGCCAAAGCATCTAATGGCTCGAGCTCTTTGTTCAAAGCCAGCAGCTCTTGAGTGACGGGAATAATATCCACCTCTTTAAAACCCGAGAGCTGTGCCACACGGGCAAAGGTATAAGCGTGTTTATATTTTTCATGCTTAAAAAAGATACTCACCAGTGAAGCGTACACCTCTGGGTCTGGGTTTTCGCCTGCTTTGTTGAGCTCTAGTACGCGATACAGGATGTCGATGGTTTTGTCGTCATCGACCTTGGCATAAAACTCGGCCAAAAACAGCTGGATCTCAGGATCGTTTTGCACCCTGGGATCGTCTTGCATATTCAGCAGCTTATTCATTGCCGCCTTATCGTTATTGCGCGACCAATGATAATACAGTAATCCCGGATGGTTACTGTTCTTGGTTTCTTGATAGACCCGTGTCATTTCCTTTAGTGCGGTAAGGTGGCCTTCTACACGGGATGTGGTTTTTTCTTTGAGCTTGATGTGCTCAATTTTGGCCGCCAGCGAGACACATTGGTTGTAGTCTTCTAAATGCTTTAGCAGAGTGTATTTATTGTCCTCAGTGGGGGACTTATATTCGTGATAGCGCGCATAAATGAGTTCAGCGCGTTCATCCTTACAGTGGCTATCTTTGTTTAAGTCCTCACAAAACCCAGGTGTTTCTGTACACACCTGATTTAGGGTTAAGGTGTCGTCGCAACCTGCCAGCAGTAGCGCTGCAAGGATCAGCGACTTTTTAAACGCCATAGTATGACCTCGATGATTTTTATAATTATAGGCTGCAAAGCCCAGTTGAGTAGGGTAGAGCTAATACTTTATTAGTGTAGCGCAATGATTTGTCCGGTAACAGTGGAGAATCACTGCAGTTTAAATTAGAATAGCCATGCCCGATTGGGCTATCCGTTCAAAGAAAATTGTTTATTAGGCAGAAAAAATGACCTTATCTCACGAGCAAGAATATCAAAACAGTTGGCAAGAGCGCCAAGATTATGCAGAAAGCATGCAACCTCTCATCGGTCGTTTGTACCGTAACCAAGGCGTGGAAATCTCTGTATATGGTCGTCCTCTGGTTAACACCAGTACCATTGATGTTATCAAAGCACACAAAACGGTTGCACGTTTTGAAGAGCGTAAACTTCGTCTGCGTGAAAGCTTTCCATTCTTAGAAGTGATCAGCAAAATGCAGTTGGCACCAGGCCGTGTTGACCTTGGTAAGCTGGCTTATGCCTACATTTATAAAAATGCAGGTGAAGGACGCTCAATCGAAGAGTTCTTAAGTGCAGAATTAGCCGAATTATTAAATCAAGGTGCCCGTCCAGAACCGCGTGACGTGGTATTGTATGGCTTTGGCCGTATTGGTCGTTTATTAGCGCGTCTACTGATTGAACGTGGCGGCTCTCACGCTGATTTACGCCTTCGTGCCATTGTTGTTCGTGGCGGTCGTGATGGTGACCTTGAAAAGCGCGCCAGTTTATTACGACGCGACTCTATCCATGGCCCATTTAATGGTTCTATTACCGTAGACCATGAAAAAGGCGCTATCAAAGCCAATGGTAATTACATTCAGGTTATCTACGCAAATTCCCCTGAAGAAGTGGATTACACTAAGTATGGCATCGAAAACGCCCTAGTCGTAGATAACACTGGTGTTTGGAAAGACGAAGATGGCCTTGGTAAACACCTACAATCTATTGGCGCTTCAAAAGTACTACTTACTGCGCCGGCAAAAGGTGACATTAAAAACATCGTTTACGGTGTTAACAACAGCGATATCCAATCTGAAGATAAGATTGTGTCAGCGGCCAGCTGTACAACTAATGCCATTACCCCAGTGCTTAAGGCATTAAATGATAAGTTTGGTATTAACAATGGTCACGTAGAAACAGTACATTCTTACACGAACGACCAAAACCTAATCGATAACTACCACAAAGCGGAGCGTCGTGGTCGTAGTGCTGCGTTGAACATGGTTATTACCTCAACTGGTGCTGCCAAAGCCGTTGCCAAAGCGCTTCCAGAGCTGGCAGGAAAGCTAACCGGTAATGCAATTCGAGTGCCTACACCGAATGTGTCTATGGCGATCCTTAACCTGAACCTAGCTAAAGAAACCACAGCAGAAGAGCTAAACGAGTACCTACGTGAGTCTTCGTTATACTCTGAGCTGCGTGACCAAATTGATTACACCGCCTCAACGGAAATCGTATCGACTGACTTAGTTGGTAGCCGTTACGCTGGCGTGGTTGATTCGCAAGCGACCATCGTAGATGGTGACCGTGTTGTATTATATGTTTGGTACGATAATGAATTCGGTTACAGCTGCCAAGTGGTTCGCGTAATGCAAGACATGGCAGAAGTGAAGTTCCCAAGCTTACCACGCTAATCGTCTTTATCTCTGAAAAGCCAGCCTCTGCTGGCTTTTTTAGTTTTTGAAATACGCTGGTTGTGATAGTCTTGCTTACAATTAGCTAACAATAACGCCCTGTTACCCAGCTTGGGTGTGGGCTAAATACCTCGTTAACACACTGTGTTTACACTACAATTTTAACTTTCTTAGGGAAACCTATGCGCATTACGAGTAATTTCGACAGTGGCAATATCAAGGTGATCAAGGCTGATTCGCCAACGGATATTCAACTAGAAATCAATCAAGACAATGAGTCAGATTTTTTCCAATGGTTCCACTTTAGACTTGAGTCAACGCCTTTTGTGGAGCATAAAATTGCCATTAATGAGTTGCAAAACTCAGCTTACCCAGAAGGCTGGGAAGACTACCAAGCGGTTGCGTCTTACGACCGTCAAACTTGGTTCCGAGTGCCGACAAAATATGACAATGGTATTTTGACCATCGATTTTGAGCCAGAATGTGCCCATACCTATTTTGCTTACTTTGCCCCGTACAGCTACGAGCGCCATCTCGACCTGATTTATTGGTCACAAGCTCATGAAGCCTGTGTGGTCGAAACACTAGGCGAAACCTTAGATGGCCGAGATATTAGTTTGCTAACCATTGGTGAGCCAGCGGCTGAGAAAAAGAAAATTTGGATCACTGCGCGCCAGCATCCTGGCGAAACCATGGCCGAATGGTTTGTTGAGGGATTATTGCATAAGCTGCTTGACGACGAAGACCCTCATGCTGCAGCCCTATTACAAAAAGCGGTGTTTTACGTGGTGCCGAACATGAACCCAGATGGCAGTGCTCGTGGTCACCTTCGTACCAATGCAAAAGGCGTTAATTTAAACCGTGAGTGGGCAACACCTTCCCTAGAGCAGTCTCCAGAGGTGTATCATGTGCTGAACAAAATGCATGAGACCGGACTGGACATGTATTTAGACATTCATGGCGATGAAGCCTTGCCGTACAACTTTGTCGCAGGTGGCGAAGGGATCCCAAGTTACGATGCCCGATTGCAGCGCCTCGAGGAAAACTTTAAAGCGGCATTGTTGACCATCACACCAGAATTCCAAGATGAGTTTGGCTACGATAAAGACGCCCCTGGCGAAGCGAATTTAACCGTAGCGTCTTGCGCGGTTGGCGAGGCATTTAAAGCCTTAGCGTACACCGTTGAAATGCCGTTTAAAGACAACGCCAACTTACCGGATCCGTATTTTGGTTGGTCAGACAGACGTTCTTACCAATTTGGCCAAGATACTTTGGCTGCGGTATTGAACGTAGTGGATGATTTAAGATAAATTCTAAAGCGGGCAAGTCACACTTGCCCGTTTATTTTTAAAAAAAACAAAAAGCCTACAAAGCCAATTGGCACAGTGAAAACAAGGGCTCAGGAACACCACAACAGGGTGTTATAACAACAATAAAGGGGACAAACACGTGGATACGTTAGGTAGTATTTTAGATGCGTTAGATGGGATGCTGGGTGGCTCACCCTGGTTCCCATACATTTTACTCGGGGTGGGGCTGTTTTTTACCATCTATCTCAAGTTTCCTCAGGTGCGCTATTTCAAACATGCTTGCAAGGTGGTTACCGGTAAGTATGACAAAAAAGAATTAGCGGGTGATACCACGCACTTTCAAGCACTCGCTACGGCTTTGTCGGGCACCGTGGGCACCGGTAACATCGGTGGCGTTGCTTTGGCAATCTCAATTGGTGGTCCAGCGGCTTTATTTTGGATGTGGATGACCGCGTTTTTTGGTATGACCACCAAATTCGTCGAGGTGACCCTGTCGCACAAATACCGAGTTAAAACAGACGATGGCACTATGGCGGGTGGCCCTATGTATTACATGGACCGTCGCCTCAACATGAAATGGCTGGCGATCCTGTTTGCCATTGCGACCGTGATCAGCTCTTTTGGCACTGGCAGCTTGCCGCAAATCAATAACATTGCTCAAGGTATGGAAGCGACCTTTGGCTTTGCCCCAATGGCAACCGGTGCCGTACTGTCTATTTTATTAGCCTTGGTTATTTTAGGAGGCATTAAGCGTATTGCCGCCATCACTTCTCGAGTTGTGCCGATTATGGCCGCGGTATACATTCTTGGTGCCTTTGCGGTTATTTTTTATAATATTGAAAACATTGGTCCTGCTTTTGTTTCCGTATTCACCAACGCCTTTACCGGCTCGGCTGCCGCAGGCGGGTTCCTAGGTGCTTCTTTTGCTTACGCATTTAACCGTGGGGTTAACCGAGGTTTGTTCTCTAACGAAGCCGGTCAAGGTTCGGCACCCATTGCTCACGCCTCAGCAAAGGCCGATGAGCCAGTATCAGAAGGCATGGTGTCTATTCTTGAGCCGTTTATTGATACCATCATTATTTGTACCTTAACTGGTTTGGTGATCCTGTCTTCAGGGGTATGGACAGAAAAGTTCGAAACCAGCTTTGAGCGTTCTTCGATGGTGATTTTAGATGGCAAATACCAAGAGGATAATGAGGCCGATAGACAGGCTCTGTATGGTTACTTAAATGGCCAAAAAGACCATGGCGTAGAAAAGTTCAATGGCGTGATAAACGTTGTGCAAGGTAAAGCAGTAACAGAAGATTTCACTGTGATCCATTCACGCTCGATAGGTGAGCAGGTACGTTTTGGTATCACGGACAAGCACAAATACACCGGACCGGTTGAAGTGAAAAATGGTTTACCTACCGACGATAGCATTAGCTTAGTTGGTTATTCACTGGTTCACTCTGCTGAACTGACCACCAAAGCATTCACTCGCGGTTTCTTAGGTGAAAACGGCAAGTACATAGTTTCAATCGGCTTGTTACTGTTCGCCTTTTCTACCGCAATCGCTTGGTCATACTATGGCGACCGTGCCATGATTTATCTATTAGGCAGCCGTTCAGTGATGCCATACCGGGTATTCTATGTGGCGGGTTTCTTTTGGGCCTCATTCGCCGATACTACTCTGGTTTGGAAACTGGCGGCGGTGGCCATTGTGGTGATGACCCTGCCGAACTTATTCGGTATTCTATTGCTGCGTAAAGAGATGAAGTCGTCGGTAAAAGAGTATTGGGTTGACTTCGATAAAGAGCACAACCGTGAATCTAAAAATTAATTAAAATTCTCTTGTCATTTAAGGACAAGAGAATACAAAGATAGTAGAATAAGGCGCCTTACAGGTGCCTTATTTTTTTATGGAGTAGTAAATTATGGCGATAGCGCAATGCCCCAGCTGCAGTAAATCTATTTCCTCCAAGCACACATCCTGTCCTCATTGCCACATTGATTTGACAGATTTTTCCGCCGAAGACCAACAGCGTGTCGCGGCCAGAAAACGGGTAAAGCGTCAACAAACCTTTATCAACTACTCGTTTATCGCGCTGATCTTATTTTTGGGTGGCTTCTTATATATTTATTGGCAGCAACCCGAACCCAACTCAATTGCCATGATTGCCAGTAAAACCGCCATTGGCGTGGGGGCAATTTGGTACCTTATTAATCGAGTGGTTCTTGTGATTTTGAAGAAGAAAAAGTAGCAATGAATGTAGATAGTCTAGTTCAGAATATTACGCCGGAGCTTTATGAGCGCTTGCAATATGGTGCATCAACCGGCAAATGGCCTGATGGCACGCCGCTGAGTGCAGCACAAAAAGAGCAAACTGTGCAGCTAATTATGCTTTATCAAGCCAAGGTGGCACGGTCTAACGAGCAATTCACCATTAACGACAAAGGCGAAATGGTGCAAAAATCTAAACGCGAATTACAACAAGAATTCAAAGCCGACAACGAGATAGCTAGGTTCAGCGAACATGATCTTTAAACACCTATTTACTCCGAAATGGAAACACCCAAAAGTAGACGTGCGCGCGGCTGCCATTGAAAAGCTGGATCTAGAAAAAGACGCCAGCGTATTGCAAACCTTAGCACTAGAAGACGAATCGGCTCAGATCCGTAAGCAGGTTCTGACCAAAGTGAATGACCTAGGGCTATGGTGGAAAGCATACAAACAAGACGGTGAGCTTAAAGAGCTGGCCGAACAGAAAATTTCCAGTGCAGTTATCAATCAAGACAACAGTTTACAAAGCAGCATTCGTGACGAATACATCGAACGCTACGCTGCCACTAAAACTCTTGAAAAAGTGGCGTTGCAAGAGTCCGATCACAGTAATAAAGTCAAACTGCTTAAACGTCTTGCCAACAGCACCCTGATTGAGAAAGTCTTTAAAGAGGGCTCGGAGTCATTGCAGTTGGCTATGTTAGAGCTTGTTGCTCAGCACCGCTTAGAAAAAGCGTTGTTAAAAAGTGCTCAAGGTGAAGCATTAACGGCACTGAATAATACCTTAGAGCAGCAGCGACTGGCGAAAGAAATGCCTGTGCAGGTAGCAGAAGAAACACGCGTGGTGTTGGCTAAGCTCAATGCATTGCGTGACAAGCATGACTATGAAAAAGTCCAGCAGCAAGCCAATGCTTTATTCGAGCAATGGCAGGGAATTGAACTGAAGTGGTTAGACGATGAGGCTGTCGGCGCCCTAGACACTAAGTTCCAACAGGTCTCAGAAAAGCTGAACCGCCATATTGCTGAATTAGAAAAGCAATATTCAGCGCAACAGGCGGCGCAACAATTAAAGCAAAATCAAGCATTAGAGTCGGCCGAGTTAAACGCTGAATTCGAAGCCATTGAAAAAACTTTGGAAGTTGCTTGCAAGTCTCTCGACATAACGCCATATCAAGCGCTTACTGAGCGGCTAGAGGCGCTACAACAGCGCATGCAAGCGCCCCAGTATCTGACACCAGAGATGCTCAGCAATTTGCAGCGTAAATCGCAGACATTGTTTGCAGAGCTTAATGATTTGCCACAGTTCATCACAGCCAGTGACAACTTCAATCAAGCCATAGCAAAGCTAGAGTCAGTGACACCACCAAGTGAGCTGTCGCAGTTTGACCACCAAATGCAAGAGCAAAAAGAAGCCTACATTGTCGCCAAACACGCGTTGGCTGAGTTGCCTGCGGTGTTAAGCAAAGAGGCCAAGGCAAAGCTTCAGTCTGTTAGCCACACTTTTTTAGCTGCAGTGGAGCCGCTGCGTGAAGCGCAAGAAAAAGCGCTGAAGCAAGGCAAGAAAAAAGCGCGTGATGTACAAAGGTTAATCGACCAAGGTCGCTTTAATGTGGCATTTGGTGTGTTTAATGGCTTTATGGAGCAATATGAGCGCCTGACGCCAGAATATAAAAAGCAGTTAGAAAAGCAACACGAAAGCCTTAGCAAAGCGCTTGAAGAATTAAAAGACTGGCAAAAATACGCCGCCACGCCAAAACGTGATGAACTGCTGCAAGAGGTTGAGCAAAAACTCGGTGAAGAGAATGTTGACCCAGTACAGCGCGCAGAAGAAGTGAAGCGCTTACGTAAGCGTTGGAACGAACTTGGCCATGTTGAAACGGAGCAAGAGAAGGTGCAAGCCGCACAGTTTGATGACAAGATTGAACAGTTATTTGCCCCGTGTCGCGCGCACTTTGCTGAGCAAGAGCAGCAACGTGAACAAGCAAAGCAAAAACGCCAAGATATTGTTGCCGAAATGACCCAACTTGCCGCGACGGTTGCAAACCAGTCGGTTGAGTGGCGTGAAATTGAAAGCCAGTTTAATCGTATAGCCAAAGCCTGGAAATCAGCCGGGAATGTTGATGCCAAAAGCTATCAACAATTAAACAACGCGTATCGTGAGCAGCATCAAGCGGTATATGAAAAGCTAAAAGGCTTTCATCAAGCGAACGCAGAGCAAAAAGCACAATTGGTCGCAGAGGCTGAGCAATTACTAGCAAGCGATGACTTAGCTGCGGCCTGCGAACAATTAAAGACGTTGCAAAAACAATGGCAACAGATTGGTTTTGCAGGTGCAAAACAAGAGCATAGTTTATGGAAAGCGTTTCGTGCTCATAATGACGCCGTATTTGAAAAGCGCAGTGCGCAATATGCAGAGCAAAAGCAGCAAGAGCAGGCACAAGAGCAGACTCAGCGTCAACAGTTGGCTGAATTTGATACCCAGCTGATTGAGGCGGTGACGCAAAATGAATTGCTTGCAGTACGTGATGCACTCAATGCCTTTGCCGTGGTCTCTGGCTTAAAGCAAGAGAAAAGCCGGTTACTGGCTCAAGTCGCTGCCAAGCTCGATGACTTGTTTTCTTCTCAGCGCCGCGCAAAGTTTAACGAGTTGGTGCAAGCGGTTGAGAATACTCAGGCCATACCTAGCTCTTGGCAAGGTAAGAACGAAACCAACTTAGACGCGCAGCAGCTGTTATTGCGCTTGGAAATTTTGACCAATCAAGAGAGCCCTGCGGAGCAGCAGTCACAGCGAATGGCACAGCAAGTGGCGATGCTCGATGCCAAGCTGCAAGGTGAGGAAGCCAATTTAGAAACCTACCTAGTGAGCTACCTAGCCGTGGCAGACGAAGCCTGTCTATCGGCTCACAAATCAAGGCTATTAGCAGTACTGAACGCCTAGATCACAAGTAGTGACACTCGAGTTGTAAAAAGCCCATCATGTTTATGATGGGCTTTTTTATTACCAAGATAATAACGGTGGTAGGAGCACGCAATAAGTGAATTTACAGCAACGTAATATGCGCTTAAACTAGACAAAACTCCTATTAAAAAAAGTATGCGAACAAGTCCTCAGCTTGTCCGCCAGCAGACTATTTTGTGGTAAAGAAGCTTAAATCGCTATGCATCCTATTGGCTTTTTCGGTCATTTCCGTGCTGGCGGCGCTGACTTGCTCAACCAAAGCGGCGTTGCGCTGGGTGATCTCATCCATATTAGCCACAGCAGAGTTCGCTTGCTGAATGCCGTGAAGCTGATTTTGACTGGCTTCTGAAATCTCCTTAATCATGTTCATTACCTCCAGCACTGACTTGGTGATCTCATCCAGAGACTCACCAGAGCGGTTGACCAATACGGTGCCTTCTTCCACCTTATTGCTGGAGTCACGAATTAAGGTGCCAATCTCTTTCGCCGCAGCTGAGGCCCGTTGCGCTAGGTTTCTAACCTCGCCAGCTACCACCGCAAAGCCTTTGCCTTGCTCACCCGCACGTGCCGCCTCAACCGCGGCATTCAATGCCAGCAGATTGGTTTGAAAGGCGATTTCGTCTATCATGCTGACAATGTCAACAATGCGCTTGCTGGCGGTGCTGATCTCTCCCATTGCCGTTATGGCTTCATTCACTACCGCGATGCCGCGCTTGGCCGCATCGGTGGTTTCTTGGGCGTGACCACTGACGTTAATGGCATTCTGGGCGTTGTTATTTGCCGAAGCAGTGAGCTCCTCCATGGTTGAGGCGGTTTCCTCTAATGACGAGGCTTGAGACTCAACCCGTGAGCTTAAGTCAGCATTGCCGGTGGCAATTTCTCCAGCACCGGTGCTAACCCCATCGGCTAAGTCGAGTACTGACACTAATGTAGATTGCAGTTTTTCTAATGATGCGTTCAGGGTGTCTTTGACGGTATTGAGTTCGTCGTCAAAATCGCCGTCTATGCGCTGAGTTAAATTACCTTGCTGTAACTGCTGTAATGCCGAGGCAATTTTGGCGGTGCCTTCTTTTCTCGGCGTTGAGTCATCGGCGTAAAGCACTACTTTGGTCATTTCGCCTATGGTGTTGAAGATGGGATTGAATGAACCTGAGAGCCAGCGCGTTTCTCCAGCTAAGGTTTGGTGTTTAAAATCACCACTAACGAATTCACCGGCCTTGAGCTTAGCTTGTGACTTGCTGTACTCAGCACTGGCAATAAAGTCAGGGTGAAGTAGGGTATCGAGTTGTTTACCCAGTAGCTCAGAAACCTCATTACAATTAAAGATATTGAGATAATTATCGTTGGCGTGCTCTAATTCTCCATCCACAGAAAACTCTGCCACCGCGATAGCACGACTAATGGCATTTAATTTATAGGTAAACTCCAGCGCTTCAACTTTGGTTTCTGTAATGTTGGCTTGGATGGAAACATAGCGCTCAACCTGACCATCTTCACCAAATACGGGGTTAATGGCTAGCGATATCCAATAACTATTGCCATTTTGATCGTAGTTTAGAATCTCATCATAAAAAGGTTCTGCGGCATCGAGCTTTTCACGAATACGTTTTCACCGTTTTTTGTAAAATAATTAACTTATTATGATGTTAATACAGGATTTTCGCTTGCCCACAGAGCAAATGAGGGGGATGCGAGCCTAAACTCGCACGGACACGGGATTAGCCAAAGAGCTCGTCTTCAAGGGTTTTGCCATTGACTAAAGACTTATAGTGCCATTGCTGCGCCTTACATAGCTGCAGTAAGTCAATATCGACAGGCTTGCTAGTGTGATAATCCACCAGAATAGCCCCACTGGCATTAAGGGTAACAGACTGTACACCTGTCAGAGGCGCAATGGCGTCAATGTGGTGTTGTGTTGCCGGCTGTTTTAACTTCAAGGTCAGGGTGGCAACTTGCGTCTCTGTGACTCGGTCTACTGCAGTGAGCTTTCCTTTATTGAGGTGCAACACCTTATCGCATAAATCATCGAGCTCAACTAAATCATGAGAGCTGAGGATAAACGTTGCTTGGGACTGCAGCGATCTGACGAGGTTGCGGATTTCTCTGGCATTAACCGGGTCTAAGCCAGCGGTGGCTTCGTCTAATAATACCAGTTCCGGTTGCCCAAGTAAGGTTTGTGCAATGCAAATACGTTTGCGCATACCATGTGAAAGCTCATGGGGTCGTGCCGAAGCGTATTCACTTAAATTGACCAACTCCAGTACTCGCAAGGTTTCACTGTGTGCCTGTTTGCGCTTGAGCCCTTGTAATTGACCGTATAAGTCCAATTGATCGCTCACGGTGAAGCGAGGGTCCAATTGCGCGTCTTGTGGTAAAGCGGCAATTCGGCCAAATAGGCTAGGATCACCAGGCACTTGGTTAAGAATTTTTACTGTGCCGGAATCCGCTGTTAAATAACCACATAAGGTACTGAACAAGGTTGTTTTGCCTGCGCCATTGGGGCCCACCAGTGCAACGGGCGAGCCTGCTGAAATGGTAAAGCTCACCTCATCTAGTGCGCGCATATTGCCATAGTATTTGGTTAAGTTTGTCGCCGTGATAAGGCTCATAATGCCCGCCTTTTGAGTAATTGAGTGCTTAAAGTCAGTAATACCAGTGAGTGCAGTATTGGGGTTGCAAAGCGAGAGACAGTAGAGCTTTGCGATAAAACGTCACTGAGCTGGTAGCCAGGGAACAGGTAAAATAAATATTCTGCGTAAGCAACATAATCAAATACCAACATCACTAGGGTGATTAAAGTGGAGTAGACCAATACGGCATAGATCATACTCATTTTACTTGAGCTGGCAAAATGGTTAACCAAAGACATTAAGGCGATAAAGGGAGCGGTAAATAATAGTAACTCCAGTACAATGGGAAGCAGCAACAATAGGCCGCTAACGGCGAGCTCTGACTCGCGCATAACCATTAAAATCCAAGCGCCCATGGCTGAAATCGCGATTAAAATCGCGGTGTTTAAGACTTGGCCAAAAAAGCGACCGATAACGATTTCAGGTCGGGTACTGCGCAGAGTGAGAAATCGCAAGGTACCGCGGACTCTGTCCTCAACGGTTTGATCTGCGCTTGAAAAAATCACGAAAAGCGGAAATAAAAATATCGACCAAACTAAATACAGTGCCAATTCAACTTCAGGCCACATGGCGATTTTTTGCATTCCTATGCTGCCTGAAAAGGTTTGGATCATATTTTTAAAGTTCGGATCGCCAACAATATACACCGCATTGGCAATGGCATATCTAAGAATGGCATACCACACCAACACAAACGCAGCGATCGCCAGCCAGCCACGTTTGGTGGCAAACAATCGCTTTAGCTCAAAAATAGCAATGAGCCCAGTTCGAGTAAAATTCATTTATGGTTCCTTTGTGGCTTATTGGGTACTAGGTTTTTGGCCTACGCTATCCTAGTGAGCCTATCTGATTGTTATGCTAAAAGGAAGTTATTGAACTGTAACAAAATAAAAACGGGCGACACATTCGCCGCCCGTTTATAGTTAACACTGAAAGGGATTACCAACCGCAGTTACGGCCTTGGTTTTGCTCATCTAAGTACTTTTGCAGTGGCGCGAAGTAGTCAAGCACTGCCGTGGCATCCATCTTATTGCTACCTGTTAGCGTTTGTAATGCTTCTTGCCATGGTCTGCTACTGCCCATTTCAAGCATGGCATTTAAGCGCTCGCCGGCTTCTTTTGAGTTGTACACTGAACAGCGGTGAATAGCTTCCTCACTGCCCGCAATTTCACACAGCGACTTGTGGAATTGGAACTGCAGAATATGTGCTAAGAAATAGCGAGTGTAAGGTACGTTGCCTGGCACATGGTATTTCGCACCTGGATCAAAATCACTTTCACTACGCGCTACAGGCGCTGTTACACCTTGATACTTTTCACGCAGATCCCACCAAGCTTGGTTATATTCTGCTGGTGTTATTTCACCAGAAAATACCTGCCAGCGCCATTGGTCGACCAATAAGCCAAATGGAATAAACGCCACTTTATCGAGTGCCATTTTCATCAGTAAGCCAATGTCCTTTGATTCATCGGGTACTTCATCAAGCAAACCAATTTGTTGTAGATAACCTGGCGTCACCGAAAGGGCGATGGTGTCACCAATGGCTTCGTGAAAACCATCATTGGCACTTTCTTGGTAATATACTGGCTGTTGATTGTAGGCGCGCTGGTAAAAGTTGTGGCCAAGCTCGTGGTGGATCACTGAAAACTCTTCACCAGTACGTTGGATACACATTTTAATTCTTAAGTCGTCTTTAGCATCCAGGTTCCAAGCAGAGGCGTGACATTGAACATCGCGATCTTCTGGTTTGGTAAACAATGAGCGCTGATAAAAGGTTTCCGGTAGAGGAGCAAAGCCCATGGAAGTAAAGAACTTTTCAGCGCCTTTTACCATTTTAACTTCATCATAATTGTGCTCAGCCAACAGCTCTGTGACATCATAACCTGGGTCGGCATTTTCTGGCGCCACTAAATCGTAGATGTTGCCCCAGGTCTGCGCCCACATGTTACCTAATAAATGAGCTGGAATAGGCTGGTCTTGTGGTACTTTGTCTTCACCGTATTTTTCACCTAACTTGGCACGAACGTGACAATGTAGAGAGTCATAAAGTGGTTTTACTTGACCCCAAATACGGTCTAGTTCGTTGGCAAAATCATCCGCTGGCATGTCGTACTTGCTGCGCCACATCGCCCCCGTATCGGCATAGCCAAGCTCGTTAGCGCCTTCATTAGTTAGTACGACCTGCTTTTCATACAGAGGTCGCATGGGCTTGGCCACTTCACGCCAACCTTGCCAAATATCCAAAAGCTCAGCGTAGTTGCGACTGTTAGCCATCTTGGCTGTCATTTCACCTAGGCTTAAACATGTGCCGTCAGCGTTACAATATTTGCCTTTGCCATACATGCCATCAAGCTCGGCGCTTAACTTAGCGAGCTCGGCAGTTTTATCTGCGTCTTTGGGAGCCGGTAGGGTTAAATTGAGTTTTAACTTATCCAATTTGCGACGAGTGTCTGCCGTTAACTGCATGCCATCGAACTGTGCCGCTTGATTGGCCAGCTCCACTAGAGCTGCGGTGTATTCTTCATTGACATCCGCGGCTAACGACGCCGTGTCATGAGTAATAAAGTTGGCGTAAATCCAAGCGGCACGACTTGAGCGAAAGTTAAGATCAACCAGCTGCTCAGCTGCGCTGTCAAGAAAGGCTACCGCATCCGCTTCTGTGAGCTTAGTGTGTTGTTCTGGTGTCGACTTACATGCAGAAAGCGCGACTGCACTGGCGACAATAATGGCACCAACGCTCAGTTTAAATCTTGGTTTCATGACTTTTCACTTGTTGTTATGTTGCTCTAAAAAAGCCTCAACGGTTTAATGCCGCAGGGCTCTGTTCGCTTCAGCTTAGGGTGACTGAATGACAGCGATAATAGCAGGATGCTAGAAAAACGACAATTTCATGACTGG
Organism: Pseudoalteromonas 'SMAR'; assembly: GCF_048515945.1. NCBI lineage: Bacteria > Pseudomonadati > Pseudomonadota > Gammaproteobacteria > Alteromonadales > Pseudoalteromonadaceae > Pseudoalteromonas > Pseudoalteromonas 'SMAR'. The sequence goes on along the minus strand of NZ_JBLWMW010000003.1, from coordinate 68,404 downwards.
AGCTGCTATGGCTTAGCACAAGAAAAAGTTGAGTTCGTATAGAAGTTAACCATACTTATCGTAGATAAAATAAACTTGGCCGCAAGCTGTGTTCAAAAGGAGTATTTATGACGTTGTTTCTGTTAATTATATTAGCCATCGTGGTGATCTTTTGCGTTAAAGAGGTGCGAGTTAAAGTGATCACTAAGCCGCTGTTTAGGTATTTTAAATCCTCGCTGCCAGAGTTATCTCAAACCGAACGCGAAGCCATGGAAGCTGGCACCATTTGGTGGGATGGCGCCTTATTTTCTGGTAAGCCGAACTGGCGCAAGTGGCTAAGCAATGGCAAGCCGCAGTTAAGCGATGAGGAACAAGCGTTTATCGACAATGAGCTGGAGCAATTACTGGCCATGCTCGATGAGGAAAAAATAGCTGCAGCCAATGATTTACCTCAAGAAGTTTGGCAATACTTAAAACAACAGGGCTTTTTCGCCTTTATTATTCCCAAGTCCTTTGGCGGCAAGGAGTTTAGTGCCCAAGCCAATTCTACCATCGTGGCTAAAATCGCCAGCCGCAGTTTGTCTACGGCGGTTACGGTCATGGTACCCAACAGCTTGGGACCGGCTGAGTTACTGCTGCATTATGGCAGCCATGAACAACAGCAGCATTGGTTGCCCAAGCTTGCGTCTGGCGATGTCATTCCGTGCTTTGCCTTAACATCTCCGGAAGCCGGTTCCGATGCAGGCAGTATTCAAGATTATGCCATCGTTTGTGAGCGCGAGTTTGAGGGGCAGAAGCAACTCGGTTTGGCTGTGACTTGGCAAAAACGTTACATCACGCTTGCGCCTGTGGCGGACGTATTGGGATTGGCGTTTAAGGTGTATGATCCCGATCAGCTGTTATCCGCTAAGCAAGAGCGAGGGATCACGTGTGCCCTCATCCCCACCAACCACGAGGGCGTTGAAACCGGCCCTCGGCACCAGCCACTAGGGCAAGCCTTTATGAATGGCACAACCTCTGGTCAAGATGTATTTATCCCACTTAATTGGGTCATTGGCGAAGAAGCAGGAATTGGTAAAGGTTGGCGGATGCTGGTGTCTTGCTTAAGTGCGGGTCGGGGGATTTCGCTGCCAGCACTTAGTGCTGGTACTGCACACTTAAGTAGCCGCACGACGTCTGCATACGCCGGGGTTAGAAAACAGTTTGGTATACCGATCGCTGCTTTTGAGGGCGTGCAAGAAGCTCTTGCCAGAGTGTACGGCTACAGTTATTTGATTGAGGCGGTAAGACAAACTACTGCACTTGCCATCGATTTGAAACAAAGTCCATCGGTGGTCACCGCCATTGCAAAGTACCATCTCACCGAACACGCAAGAGTGGCATTAAATGACGCCATGGACATACAAGGTGGTAAAGCGATCCAAATGGGGGAGAAAAACTACCTAGCACGAAATTACATGGGCATGCCGATTTCCATCACTGTGGAAGGGGCCAATATTTTAACCCGAAGCTTGATGATATTCGGCCAAGGTGCCACACGTTGTCACCCATTTATACTCAAAGAAATGGCCATTGTGCAGCAACAAGATCAGCTGATTGCCTTAAAAGAGTTCGATGAGGTGTTATGCAAACACTTACAGCATACCGCGGTGAATGGTGTGAAAGCATTCTTAAACGGATTGACGGGTGCCCGCTTTGAGCGTGCGCCAGTCAGTGGCGAAGTGTCCCGTTACTACCGCAGAATCACTTGGCTAAGTCAGGCATTGTCGGTGTACAGCGATGTGGCGATGTTAAAGCTGGGTGGCAGTTTAAAGCGCAGAGAAATGCTCTCTGCCAAATTGGGGGATGTGTTGAGTTACTTATACATGGCTTCCTGCATTTTGAAAAAATACGAAGATGACGGCCGCCAGCAAGGTGACTTGCCGTTGGTAAACTACGCTGTAACACATTGCCTCGATGAGGCTAGCCGCGGTATTTATCGCTTTTGTGATAACTTTACCTGGGCTCCGATGGCCTTCTTGCTGAAGCGCTTAGCTTTTCCTTTGGGCAATTGGTTGCCAGCCCCAAGTGATGATCTTGCCAAAGCCGTATGTAAAAACGTCAATGAACACAAAACTACCCGTGAGCGCATAGCGCATTTGTGCAGTGTGGTGAAACATTCTGCAGTGGATACTGTAGAACATGCCTACATTCTGGAACGAGCCCATGGTCCTCTGATGAGCAAATACCGCAAATGGTGTAAGGAAAATACTCAGCAGTTAGTGGGAAAAACCTTAGATGAGAAGCTAAAAGCGGCGCAGCAAGCGAACGTAATCGATGAAAAAGCAGCAGAAACCGTGTTTTGTATCGAGACCTTAGTCGCTGATGCGGTTGCTGTTGATGCTAAGTAAATAATAAAAAAGGCAATGATTTAGTTCATTGCCTTTTTTGAAGGATTAACGTGCAAAGGGGTCAGCAAGGATTTTATCGACGTACCATTTGCCCTTTTTCTTGATCATTTGCACACTGCGCATATCATCCACCTGCTCTCCGTGTAATTGGCCAGTAAAGATAAGGTTTATTTTTGCCTCCTTACCGTACTGTTCACGTAAACTTTGGTTGGTCATATCCACTTCGATGGTCACTTCATCGTATTGCATGTTGACAAGGTTGCGAGCAAATTGCGAGGCAGTACCGTAAGAGCGCATAATTCTTGCCAGTCGGGGGGTGGAATGTTGTGTGGCCAACTCTAGGCTATTTTTGTTGTAAAGTGCATCAAAATACAAAGTCGCGGTGTAACCGGGTGAATCTTTCGCTCCAGCGGCGTTTTCATCTGAACCGCATGCCGTCAGCATAGTAAAGGCGAAGACTAGTGCGAATACTCTGACAAGGCCTAGCTTCATCGTGCTAAAATACTTCATAAACAATCAAAAGTTATTCATAGTAGCTTAAGTTTGTCTGCTATCCGTCGATATGTAAAGGCAATAAGTTAAATTATCCCGTGCCGCTTTTTATCACTCGATACCGATAATAATCGTCGGTGAGTGGCGGCAGCGCTTAAGGTTGAGGTTTTTATGTGGCGCCAGATTTGTTTATTATTGCTAGTAAGTGTATTGGCAGCATGTGCTGATCAGCCTGAGATCAGTCGAGGAGTCACTAAACAACTGGACACCGACGGCATTGTTCTGGGCCACTTTTCTAAGGACGGGCAGTGGAGCGTTATTCTCGATAGTCACTCTCAAGTAAAGATATTTGATAATCACGCAAACCGCCCTGTTTTTGCTGTACCAAAAGACAAAGTCAAAACGCCAGTAACCGCTTTACTACTCTCAAATGATAAAAACATGTTGGTGATCGCAGGTGAAAACCTAGTATCAATTTGGTCTATCAGTAAACAGAAACTCATCACCAATATTCCATTTGCTGGGGTCAGCCCGCTGGCTTCAATTTCTGCGTTAGCACTGTCAGACGATAACCAACGCCTGCTGGTGGGCATGGATGATGGCTCCTTAAACATGGCCGATTTATTCACTAAATTAAATAACCGCTTTATGCCACATCAGCGGCCCATTCAGCACCTAGCTTTTCTTCCTGGAGCAGAGCGGTTTATCAGTGGTGGCCAAGATGGCAAGGTGGCAATGTGGCAATTTGCCTCACCTGACGCCTTATTTGAACGACAATTCGATCATCGCATTACCAGCTTAACCATCAGTGACGATGGCCATCAGCTGTTTATTTCCGATGGTCTGAATGCCCAACATGTGATGGACTTAGAGCAGCAGCAACAAGTGAGTGAATTACATTATATGGCGCGTTTCAAAATGTTCCGCCAAGCCAAATTTATTCCCGGTTCTAATCTATTGGCGACGTCTTCTTCGAAGTCGCATTTGTCTATTTGGCGATACAACGACGGTGAAGAGTTGGGTACTTGGTCTATTCAAGCCAAGCGCAAAGGCGCCACCGTGGTTGATATGTACTCGCCCGATGCCAATACCTTAGTGACGTTGAACAGTGACGGGATATTAGAAACGTGGGCACTTAATCAACTGGCACAAAAGTAAGCTGGGCGGAAAGACTCTACGCCTCACCGCCCCATAGCAACACTAATTTTGCTGAAACTCGTAGACACTGCCGAGCTTTAACAATTGCGTCAGCTCGTCTAACGCCGTGTAGGACTCTTGTAACAAGCTAGGATCCGCGAGGTCTTGCTCTGTGACACTGTCTCGGTAATGCTTGTTAACCCATTGGCAAAGTTGCTGATATTTGCTGTCACTCATCATCACTTCTGGGTTAACCGCTGTTAGCTCTTGTTGTGTGAGGGCAACCCGTAAGCGCAGACAAGCAGGGCCGCCGCCATTTTGCATACTCTGACGTAAATCAAAAAAACGTACTTGCTTGATGGGGTTATCGGCCGCCAACATGTATTCAATATAAGCGGCAACATTGTCATTGTTGGCGCATTCTTCAGGTGCCACCAACATCATTTCACTTGAGGGTAAGGTCACTAACTGCGAGTTGAATAAATAACTACGTACAGCATCCTCTACACTAACGGCGTGGCTGGGCACTTCGACAATGTGCAGCGGCTGCTGACCTTGGTATGCTTGACGGATCTGGGTCAGGCTTTCAACTTGGTTGATAAATGCTTGGTCATGACAAAACAAGACATTTTCATTACCCACCGCAATGACGTCATTATGAAACACCCCTTGGTCAATCACATCCGGGTTTTGTTGGATAAAAATGGCGTTGTCGTCATTAAGTTGGTGCAGTCTGGCGATTGCTTGGCTGGCTTCGAGTGTTTGCCGAGCCGGGTATTTGCTGGGCCCTTTAATGGCTTGATTAAAACCACTGGCACCATAAACAAATAACTGTAAGCCGGGGCTAGCATGGCTGTCCGCGAGGCGAGTGTGGTTTGCCGCGCCTTCGTCACCAAAAAACGGTTGTTCTGGTAAGTGCTGGTGATGGTTAAAATACTGGTTATCGGCAAACATGGCCCGCAACAGGTTAGACGTGGTGCTGGGTTCAATGGAGCGGTGGAATTTACAGTTTAAGTTGGCACTGGTGAAGTGCACCTTGCCATCACTAGAGTCCGCAGATGGCGACACTGTCGCAGCATTGGCTGTCCACATCGCTGAGGCCGAATAGCAGGCGCGTAATAAGACCGGATCGTGTTTGTAGGCTTTATTTAACACTTCGGCATCACTGCCACTAAAGCCAACCCGACGCAAAGCGGTGAGACTGGGTCTGGCATGCGGGGCAAACACACCTTGCTTTAAGCCGCTATCATGCATTGCCTTCATTTTAGCAAGGCCTTGTAATGCGGCTTCTTTAGGGTTAGAGCTGGCAGCAGCATTAGAAAGCGAAGCTACGTTGCCATAAGAGAGTCCCGCGTAGTTGTGAGTGGGACCAACTAGGCCGTCAAAATTGACTTCATACGCCATGAGTAATTTATCCTGTTAATGTCGTTTTTATTGTCTTCAGTATGTATGGATTGCTGGCGTTTTTAAAGGCCTAGATGTGGTACAAAGCAATTTACTGCCGTTGGCTTAAGTCACTTTCACACTGCCAGCCGATGGTGCAACAGGCTTTTCATTGCAAAATCGTATTCTGTCTCCCACAATATGGGTATCCCTTTAAAACCAGAAAGTTAAATCATGGAAGTTGAACATCAAGAAATAGCCAATTTCTTAGCCGCCTACCCACCGTTTTCTGAATTACCAATCGATGCACTCAATCGCTTGGCTGGCAGCGTTGAGGTGAGCTATTACCGCTCTGGTAGTCAGATTCTAGAATACGGTCAAACCATTACCAACCTACATGTTATCCGTTCTGGTGCGGTGGAGCTGTTTCGTCGCTCGGGTGAGTTATATCACCGTATTTCGGCAGGAGGCATTTTTGGCCATCGTGGTTTATTGATGAATCGCCGAGTCCGCTTCGGAGCAAAAACCTTAGAAGACACTTTGGTATACTGTATTCCCGTTGCCATTTTTGATGAATACTGTGGTGAATTTGAGTTTTTCGCCGATTACTTTGAAGCGGATGATAATACTCGATTGAAGATGACCGTGTCGGAGCATGCTGATAGCAACGACATGACCACCGCAAAGGTGAAAAAGCTGATCCTCCGTGATGTCGTGTATGCCGACCGTAATAGCACAGTGCAACAAGCAGCACAGATCATGGCAAAAGAGCAAGTATCTTCGTTATTAATTTTTGATCCCGATAAACCCATTATGGAAGATCCAGAAGAAGACGACGCTCAGGTTGTGGGGTTAATAAGCGACCGAGATCTGCGCTCGAAAGTGGTCGCTGAGGGGCTTCCTTATGATACCCCTGTGGCCGATATCATGACCACCGACATCATGATCGTGGATTCCAACGCGTATGTCTTTGAGGCGATGATGATTATGCTCAGAGACAGTGTACATCACCTGCCTATCGTACATAAACGCAAGCCCATTGGTATGTTGGCGCTGTCAGATATCTTACGTTATGAGTCACAAAGTAGCTTATTGTTTGTCCGTGGCCTAATGGAGCAACAAAGCGTAGAAGACTTAGCCAGCTATTCTAAGCACTTGAGTGCTATTTTTACTCGCATGGTAAATGAAGACGCCAACTCCCACATGATTGGCTCTGCTATGTCGATTATTGGCAAGACCTTCAAACATAAATTGCTGGAGCTGGCGGAGGCGAAACTGGGACCGCCACCCATTCCATATTGCTTTATTGCCTTGGGCTCGATGGCCAGAGATGAGCAGTTAATCGTGACCGATCAGGATAATGCGCTGATCTTAGACGACAGTTATCACCCCAATAAACACGGTGTGTATTTTGAACAACTGGCTAAGTTTGTTTGCGATGGCCTCGCTAACTGTGGCTATAAATACTGCGATGGTGGCATTATGGCCAGTAACCCAACGTGGCGCATGACCTATAGCCAGTGGCAACAGCAGTTCAGTGATTGGATGGATAATCCTAACCCTGAGGCGTTGTTAAATAGCTCGATTTTCTTTGATCTGGAGGGCGTCTGGGGAGAAATAAAATGGGCACAAGACTTAACCGCCTTTATCAGTAAAAAGGCACAGAAAACCCCCGGGTTTTTAGCCGCCATGGCGCACAATGCATTACGCCGAACACCGCCTCTGGGCTTTTTTAATGGCTTTGTGTTAGAGCAAGATGGCCAACATAAGCGTTCGATGAATATTAAGAGACGCGGCACTGCGCCACTGAGCGATTTGGTGCGTGTTCATGCACTGGCGGTGGGCTCTCGTAAGCAAAACTCTTTTGAACGCTTAGAAGATATTCAAGAAGCTAAGATATTACCAAAAGGCAAAGTACAAGACCTGCAAGCGGCGCTCGAGTATATTGCTATTATGCGCATTCGTCATCAAGCGTGGCAACTAGAGCAGGGGGAAAAGCCAGATAACAGCTTGCCACCAGAAACCCTGTCTGAGTTCGAGCAACGTAACTTAAAAGAGGCGTTTGGCGTGCTTGATAAAGCACAAAGCTTTTTAAAATTCAGATACCAAAACAAGTCAAAGATGAAATAACTGCCATGAGTATCATGGCAAAAAGGTAAACAGTGCATGCAAGGTAATATAGCGTCATGGCAAAGCCGTTTTAAACGTTTAGCAAACACATCAAAAGATAAGCGCCTAAGCGCGTTTTATCAACAAGGTGTGGTTGACCCATTTGGCACCTTAGCCGAAAGCGAATTTGTCGCGCTCGACTTTGAAACCACAGGGCTCGACCCGGAAAAAGATGACATTGTCAGCGTCGGTATTGTGCCGTTTGATTTACGGCGTATTCGTTGCGCCGAAGCCAAACACTGGCTGGTGAAGCCAAGCTGCCCACTCGCCGAAGAGTCGGTGGTATTACATCGCATTACTCATTCGCAAATTGCACAAGCGCCTGACCTAGAACAAGTGTTAGAGGAAATTTTAACCGCTTTAACTGGCAAAGTGATAGTGGTGCATTATCAGTTTATTGAAAAATCGTTCTTTCACGCGGCGTTAATGGCGAGAATAGGAGAGGGGATTGAGTTTCCAGTGATTGATACCATGGTGGTAGAGCAAAAAGCCATTAACAACCATCGCAGCTGGCTTGAGAGGCTGACGAGAAAGCCCATTCCCTCACTGCGGCTTGCCGATTGTCGTATTCGATATGGTCTGCCCTATTATCAGCCTCACCATGCACTGTCTGATGCCTTAGCAACGGCCGAGCTGTTGCAAGCGCAAGCTCAGCATGATTTATTACCCGAGACCATGATAAAAGATATTTGGAGTTAGTTACTCAACACAACACTAATATAACTGAGGCTAGTAGTAGCAACAAAAAAGGCGAGACTGCATATGCACTCTCGCCTTTTTGCGTTGTGGCAATCCGCAAGCTAAGCGGACTGCTAGTATTTATGTGAAGTGATTAATACCCTGTTTTCGGCTCAGTACGTAAGCCTAAGATTAAGCTCACACACATTAGCAGCAATACAAAAGTGAAGGGCAGACCAGTTGAAATAGCCCCAGCTTGCAGTGCCTCGATGGCTTCTTTACCACCAATCCAAAGTAGCGCAGCGGCAATGGCGCCCTCAACGCTTGCCCAAAATACACGTTGTGGTACTGGGGCATCAATTTTACCGCCTGCGGTGATGCTATCAATTACCAATGATCCTGAATCTGATGAAGTGATGAAGAACACCAACACCAGTACAATGGCTATTACTGACAAGACATTGCTAAGAGGTAAAGCTTCAAACATCTGGAACATCGCCAGTGGTACTTCAGTTAAGCCATCGGTACCTAATGCTCCAACACCATTTTTAACTTGGTCAATGGCTAAACCACCGTAGATAGACATCCAAATCACGGTTACCGCAGTTGGGATCAGCAGTACGGCAGTGATGAATTCACGGATAGTACGACCCTCAGAAACACGTGCGATGAACATGCCCACGAACGGTGACCAAGAAATCCACCATGCCCAGTAGAATACAGTCCAACCTTGGAACCAGGCTTCATCTTCACGACCATGCGGGTTACTCAGTGGAATGATGTTTTCCACGTAAGCCATAATGGTGGTTGGGATGTTACCTAACGCAACGGCAAGACCAACGGCACCAACAAACACTAACAACACGAATGCAATAATCATGTTGGTGTTACTCAGCAATTTAACACCACCGTCAATGCCACGCACAACGGAAATAATAGCCAGTGCCGTGACACCGATAATCACGCCTATTTCCATGCCAAGACCGGCTTCCAGACCAAACACATGTTCAATACCGGCACCCGCCTGTTGCGCACCTAGCCCCAAAGAAGTGGCAAGGCCAAATAAGGTGGCAAGCACGGCCAGAATATCAATCACATGACCTGGCCAACCCCACGCTCTGTCGCCAAGAATAGGGTAGAAAATGGAGCGAATAGACAGCGGAAGGCCCTTGTTGTAAGCGAAAAAAGCCAGTGATAAAGCAACCACAGCATAAATAGCCCAAGGATGCAGTCCCCAGTGGTACATGGTTGCACCCATCGCCATTTTCGCAGCTTCAGGCGTGTTTGCAGTGACATTTAAGGGCGTTTCATACCACCCAGTGTAGTAAGCCACAGGCTCAGCCACGCCCCAAAACATCAGTCCAATACCCATACCAGCGGCAAACAACATCGCTAGCCAAGATAAAGTCGAGTAACTGGGTTTGGCACTGGCGCCACCGAGGCGAATTTTACCAAATGGTGACACCACCAAAATTAAGCAGAAAATAACAAATAAATTGCCAGACCACATAAATAGCGCGTCAAATGAGCCAATGATATCCCACTTGATGCCATCTAGGGTGGACTTTGCGACTTCAGAGTCAACGAGTAATACGGCGACTAGAAACGCCAAGATCAGACCGGCACTGACGCCAAACACCGGGTTATGTACGTCAAAGCCCCACTTTTGGACGTTATCTTGTCCAACCGTGTAGTCGGTATTGTCGATGCTGTACTTATCGTGGTTATTGCCCATGATATCCTCTTATTTTTTTCATCGTGATACGACACCAAGCAGTTTCACGTTCAACTTTTATATAAAGTTAGCTCGGTAAGCAAGTAGTGAGTAGTTCAGCTATTATTTCGTCAGTGTGGTGGCTTGCCGCCAAGTAAAAGCGGGCTTATTGGTTGCACGCTGACTCTCACACCGTTTGCAGCTACTGAAAGTGAAATATGCCTGGGTAAATCTGGTGTGCATATTTTACTTCTACTACCTTTGTAGCACAGAGATTTAAACGCATGAGTAATAAGATGGGTTTATGTTAGTTACAGCGACAGTATTAATGCCTCGAATACTTGTAATTAAGATAAACCAACCAAACTGCTTCATTACCTGCTTGTTGCACAGCTTGATATTCAGTCGATGCGATCTGCAACAACTCTACCTCACTGCCTTTTAATAGTTTAGGGCTTCATACACAAAAGTAAATGGAGACTGAATTTTTTATTTAAAAATCATGATTTTTAGGTTGCCAGTTTGGTTGATTGTTAAACAAAAGCAAAGTTATAGATGAAAAAAAAACCCCTCAAACGAGGGGTTTTGGGTAACTCAGCGCCTTTGGCACTGGGAATGAGGTCGGTACATTGACGCTTATACTGCGTCTAGCTGCATCTCGGGAATGTCTCCGTCAACAATGAGCTTGCCGGCGGTTTTGCTGATTATTTCATCAACACTAACACCAGGGGCGCGCTCTAGCAAATGGAATGCGCCATCTTTTACTTCTAACACGGCTAAGTCAGTGACTATCTTTTTCACACAATTTACCCCGGTAAGCGGTAATGTGCATGACTCTAATAGTTTAGAGTCACCATGCTTACTGGCATGGGTCATGGTGACAACGATGTTGCGCGCACCGGCAACTAAATCCATTGCGCCACCCATGCCTTTGATTAATTTTTTCGGGATCATCCAAGAGGCAATATTACCTTGTTGATCCACTTCAAATGCACCTAATACCGTTAAGTCTACATGACCACCACGGATCATGGCAAAGCTTTCAGCGCTATTAAAAATAGCTGCACCTGTGGCTGCTGTCACGGTTTCTTTACCCGCGTTAATCATATCTGCATCCACTTGCTCTGTGGTTGGGTATGGCCCCATGCCAAGTAAGCCATTTTCGGATTGCAGCATGACTTCAATGGCTTGTGGTACATAATTAGCCACTAGGGTCGGAATACCAATACCTAAGTTTACGTAATAGCCGTCTTGCAGTTCTTGCGCCACGCGCATTGCAATTTGTTCACGATTTAACGCCATGATTGCCTCCTAGTTGCGCGTAGTAACACGTTCAATGCGCTTTTCAAAGTTACCCTTGATAACGCGGTTGACATAAATCCCTGGGGTGTGAATTTGGCTTGGCTCAAGTTCTCCAGGTTCAACAATTTCCTCTACCTCAGCGACGGTAATTTTGCCAGCGGTTGCCGCCATCGGGTTGAAGTTCATGGCGGTATGACGGAACACTAGGTTGCCATAGCGATCGGCTTTCCAGGCTTTAACAATGGCAAACTCACCGGTAATTGACTCCTCTAAAATATAAGGACGACCATCAAACTCTTTTACCTCTTTGCCTTCAGCCACGGGCGTACCATACCCTGTGGCAGTGTAAAAAGCTGGAATTCCAGCACCACCGGCACGCATTTTTTCTGCTAACGTTCCTTGTGGTGTGAGTTCGACATCGATGATGCCATCCAGTAACTGCTGCTCGAACAGGGCATTTTCACCGACATACGAGGCAATAATCTTTTTGATTTGACGGTCTTTAAGCAAGATCCCAAGGCCAAAGTCGTCAACGCCACAGTTGTTAGAAACTACAGTTAACTCTTTGGTTTGCATTCTTTTTATTTCAGCAATCAAGCCTTCTGGGATACCACATAAGCCAAAACCACCGGCAATAACGGTATCGCCATCTTTTAGCCCTGCCATTGCTTCATCGTAACTCGATACGACTTTATCGAAACCGGCCATAAGCCCACTCCTAATAATGTTATTGTTTTAAGATTGGCAAGTTTGCTTAAGTGCCAAAGACACTTTGCTGGTTGGTGTTTTATCCAGCGCCTCACAAATTGCCCATCCTGCTTTTGCTAGCCTTTCTAAATCAATTCCACTGTCAATGCCAAGCCCTTGCAGCAAGTAAACCACATCCTCAGTGGCAACATTTCCTGACGCTCCTTTGGCATAAGGGCAGCCGCCCAGACCTGCCACAGCACTATCGATGGTAGCAATGCCCATTTCAAGGGCGGTATGAATATTGGCTAACGCTTGGCCATAGGTATCATGGAAATGCACCGCCAGCTTATTGGCTGGGATGTGTTGTAGTAACAAATCCAATAACGCTTTGACTTTGTTGGGCGTACCTACACCTATGGTGTCACCAAGGCTGATTTCATAGCACCCCAGTGCCAACAATTGTTTACACACATCTAAAACGGCTTCAGGTTCTACTTCGCCTTGATATGGGCAGCCGACTACGCAGCTAACATACCCGCGTACCTTAACGTTATTTGTTTTTGCCAGATCAACCACTCCTTGAAAGCGTTCGATACTTTGTGCAATCGAGCAGTTTATGTTTTTTTGCGTAAACGCTTCGCTGGCGGCGGTGAAAATGGCAAATTCATCCACCTGATGCGACAGTGCCATATCGGCCCCTTTTAAGTTGGGGGTGAGGGCACTTATTGCCACTCCAGGCTGACGTTTGAAACCGGCAATAACATCGCCTGAATCGGCCATTTGTGGCACCCATTTAGGTGAAACAAACGCGCCTGCTTCAATATGCTTGAGGCCAGCTGCAGCGAGGGCATTAACTAAGTCAATCTTAGCTTGGGTGGTGACTCTGGCTTCATTTTGTAAGCCATCTCGTGCTCCCACCTCAACAATTTTGACGTGTTTTGGGTAACTCGCCATTATTCACTCTCCTCAACAATGGCAAGCATATCGCCATGGCTGACCAGCTCACCTTCGCCAAAGCAATAGCTTGTTAAGGTACCATCAAAAGGCGCGTTCAGAGTGTATTCCATTTTCATGGCTTCAATCACCACTACCGCATCGCCCTTGCTAACTTGGCTACCGACGGCTAATAGATGCTTAACCACTGTGCCATTAAGGGGGGCAGATAAAGGCGCAGCATCGTGTTCATGCTCACTAATATAGTGCTTCGACTGACGTTCAAATTGTGCTTGGTAAGGGCCGTACATGACCGTTATCTCAGTATCCGTGATAACCACATCCGCGGTCATTCTCACGCCATCGATAACTACCTGTAATTGTGAGCCATCAAGCTCACCATGCAATTCATGAATTTGCTCGTCTAACGCCACTTTCCAGCCTTGTTTGCTGGCATAAGCGCTGGCTTTATATTCACTCAAAGGGATGTCGATTTTCGCCGTTTGGTTGAGTCGAAAGCCAAGGTTACTCCACACCGAGTTACGCTGAGGTTGGTCATGACTTAAATAAGCAGCACAGGCTAACAGCAACATCTTTTGCTCAGGAACGACAGAGGCCGTTAAGGTCTCGGTTTGGGTATCGATAAAGTGGGTATCCGGTGCACCGGCTTGGAAAGTAGGGTGACCGGCAAGGTGATGCAAGAAGGCAATATTCGATTTCAGCCCAGCTAAATGCACTTGCTCTAAACTGGCAGCTAATTTCATCAGGGCCTGCTCACGCGAATTACCATGCACAATGAGCTTGGCAATCATGGGATCATAAAAAGGGCTTATTTCATCGCCTTGTTGCACCCCAGTGTCGATGCGAATACTGTGTTGTGCTGTGGGAAAGCTTAAGTGGCTAAGGGTACCAGAGAAAGGCATAAAGTTTTGCTCTGGGTCCTCAGCGTAAATACGCGCTTCAAAGCTATGGCCGGTTAGGCTCACTTGTGATTGCGTCAGTGGCAGCTGTTCGCCGGCGGCCACCAACAGCTGTAACTCCACTAAGTCAACGCCGGTGACCATTTCCGTGACGGGGTGTTCTACTTGCAGCCGCGTGTTCATCTCCATAAAGAAAAACTCATCGCCACAAAGAAGAAACTCAACGGTACCGGCTCCGCGGTAATCAATGGCTTGAGCACAGCGCACCGCGGCTTCACCCATGGCTTTGCGCAGCTCATCGCTCAAACCCGGAGCCGGGGCCTCTTCAATTACCTTCTGGTGACGACGTTGCAAAGAGCAGTCTCTATCACCTAGGTAAATACAGTTACCATGATTGTCAGCAAACACTTGAACTTCAACGTGGCGCGGTTTATCAACAAACCGCTCCAGCAACACTAGGTCGTTGCCAAAGCTGGCTGCCGCTTCACGTTTAGCGCCGTTTAATGCCGCCATAAACTCGTGGCTTTGACGAACCACTCGCATGCCTTTACCACCACCACCGTAGGCGGCTTTGATTAAAACAGGGTAACCAATCTTATCGGCTTCGGCTTGTAAGAAGTCATCGTCTTGTTTATCGCCATAATAACCAGGCACCAGTGGGACGTTAGCCGCGTGCATGATCTCTTTGGCGCGCGTTTTAGAGCCCATGGCTTCAATGGAGCTGGCCAGTGGGCCAATAAAGGCAATACCGGCTTGCTCGCAGGCTTTGGCAAAGGTTTCATTCTCTGACAAAAAGCCATAGCCTGGGTGTATGCAGTCTGCTCCTGCGGCATTGGCCACCTCAAGAATTTTATCGGCAACCAGATAGGAGTCTTTACTCGGAGCCGGACCAATATGGTAGGCCTCATCAGCCGCTTTGACGTGCATGGCATTGCTGTCGGCGTCGGAATAGACCGCCACGGTTGTTAATCCCATTTTTTTGGCTGTGCGCATCACGCGGCATGCTATTTCACCCCGGTTTGCGATTAGAATTTTAGTTAGCATAGTTACTCCTATTCGCTCGCAGTGTGTTGCCAAGCTGGCGCGCGTTTGTCAAAAAAAGCACTGAGGCCTTCTTGGCCTTCTTCACTAACGCGGATCTGTGCAATGCGCTCAGCGGTATGGGCAATAAGAGGGCCATCGATGTTGTTGCCAGCCACCTCTGAGATAAGCGCTTTGGCGCTTTTTACTGCCGCAGGACCATTGTTTAAAATGGTAGCAATAAAATCCGCTTCGGCTTGCTCAAGGTCGTCATTCAGTTCATGAACCAAGCCCAGTGCTTGTGCTTTTTCGCCGTCGAACACTTCTGCTGTTAGGAAGTAACGACGCGCTTGGCGTTCACCAATGGCTTTAATGACATAGGGGCTGATCACCGCTGGGATAAGGCCTAGCTTAACTTCACTCAAGCAAAACTTAGCACTTGGCTGTGCAATGGCAATGTCGCAGCAGGCAATAAGTCCTAGTGCGCCGCCAAACGCTGCACCTTGAACAAGACATAAGGTTGGGTGGGGGCACTCAGCCAATACTTGCATTAGTTTTGCAAGTTCCATGGAATCGGCGACGTTTTCATCATAGTCGTTAGCGGCCATGGACTTCATCCAAGCCAGATCGGCGCCAGCTGAAAAGTGCTTACCTTGGGTTTTTAATACTAATGCCCGGACATCCAAGGTGCCGGCATACTCAATGTTTTTAATTAACTCAGCAATCACCTCAGCGTTAAAGGCGTTGTGTTTTTCTGGGCGACTTAGCTCTAAAATCGCCACTTTGGTTTTTGTTATGGTTAAAGTGACTGGCATAAGTGCTCCTTACATTCTAAAGACGCCAAACTTAGACGCTTGCTCGGGGGCGTTACTGGCGGCCTCGAGTGCTAGTCCAAGTACGGTACGGGTGTCTGCGGGGTCGATTACGCCGTCATCCCAAAGCCGTGCACTGGCGTAATAAGGGTGACCTTGCTTTTCATATTGCTCAACAATAGGCTTTTTAAATTCAGCCACTTCGGCGTCACTCATGCTTTGACCTTTACGGGCTAAGCCATCTTGGCGAACTTGAGTTAATACCCCGGCGGCTTGCTCGCCACCCATGACTGAAATCCGAGCATTAGGCCACATCCACATCATGGTTGGCTCGTAAGCGCGGCCACACATGCCGTAGTTACCAGCGCCATAAGAGCCGCCAATCAAGACAGTGAACTTGGGCACATCGGCACAAGAAACCGCAGTCACCATTTTCGCACCGTGCTTGGCGATGCCTTCGGCTTCGTACTTCTGACCCACCATAAAGCCGGTAATGTTTTGTAAAAACAGCAAAGGAATATTCCGCTGCGCGCACAATTGGATAAAGTGTGCGCCTTTTTGTGCTGACTCAGAAAATAAAATGCCGTTGTTGGCAACAATGCCCACTGGATGGCCGTAGATTTCGGCAAATCCGGTGACCAAGGTCTCGCCAAAATAACGTTTAAACTCATCAAACTGCGAATCATCAACAATTCGAGCAATGACTTCACGGACATCAAATGGCTTTTTCAGATCGGTGCCTACAATGCCATAGATTTCATTGATGTCGTAACGTGGTGCCGGGGCATCTTTTAAAATGGGTCGAGTAGGGCGTTGATGATTTAATCGTGACACGCATTGTCTAGCAATCGACAGGGCATGCTCGTCGTTTTCGGCGTAGTGATCGGCAACACCTGAGACCTTACAGTGAACGTCTGCACCACCGAGATCTTCTGCTGACACTTCTTCCCCAGTAGCCGCTTTAACAAGCGGTGGACCAGCTAAGAAAATAGTGCCTTGCTGTTTAACGATGATACTCTCATCGGCCATTGCTGGCACATAGGCGCCACCGGCAGTGCATAAGCCCATCACCACTGCAATTTGGGGGATCCCTTTGGCAGACATACGCGCTTGGTTGTAAAAAATTCGCCCAAAATGCAATTTATCAGGGAACACTTCATCTTGCTCAGGCAGGTTAGCACCACCGGAGTCGACCAAATAAATACAAGGAAGGTGGCAGCGCTCGGCAATTTCTTGTGCGCGGAGGTGTTTTTTCACTGTCAGTGGAAAATAAGTACCGCCTTTGACGGTGGCATCGTTGCCGACAATCATGCATTCCACCCCTTGAACGCGACCAATACCAGCGACCACACCGGCACAAGGGATATCCTGCTCGTATACGCCATAAGCAGCAAACTGGCCTATTTCAAGAAAAGGCGACCCCTCATCAAGGAGAGTTTCAATGCGGTCACGAACAAACAACTTGCCGCGACCTTGATGCCGTGCAATTAAGGCTTCTCCGCCCCCTTGGCTAAGGTGGGCGACCTTGTCTTTTAAATCCGCCACCAGCGCTGACATGGCATCGCTGTTGGCTTTAAATTGCGGGTCTTGAGGATTAACCGCAGAATTGAGTACCGTCATATAAACTCCTAGCGGCTTTCGTTAAACAGCTCACGACCAATTAACATACGGCGAATTTCAGAGGTGCCGGCACCAATTTCATATAACTTGGCATCGCGTAGCAAACGTCCTGTTGGATACTCGTTGATGTAACCGTTGCCGCCGAGTAGTTGGATGGCATCTAACGCCAGTTTTGTCGCCAACTCGGCAGAATATAGGATGGCGCCTGCTGCGTCTTTACGGGTGGTTTCACCGCGGTCACAAGCTTTGGCAACGGTATACACGTATGAGCGCGCTGCGTTCATTTGCGTATACATGTCCGCCACCTTGCCTTGCACCAGCTGGAACTCACCAATAGACTGATTAAACTGCTTACGTTCATGGATGTATGGCACTACCACGTCCATGCAAGCTTGCATAATGCCAAGCGGTCCGCCAGCCAATACCACGCGCTCATAGTCCAAACCACTCATGAGCACTTTGACCCCTTCATTGAGTTCGCCAAGGATGTTTTCTGCGGGAACTTCACAATTTTCGAACACTAATTCACACGTGTTTGAGCCACGCATGCCTAGCTTGTCTAGCTTCTGTGCAGTGGAAAAACCTGGGAAGTCTTTTTCTACGATGAAGGCAGTGATCCCACGTGGGCCTGCGGCAGTGTCCGTTTTCGCATAAATCACCAAAACATCGGCGTCAGGACCATTGGTGATCCACATTTTGTTGCCGTTTAAGATGTACTTATCGCCTTGCTTCTCAGCTTTTAGTTTCATTGATACCACATCTGAGCCGGCATTCGGCTCGCTCATGGCAAGGGCACCAATGTGTTCACCACTGATCAATTTAGGCAGATATTTTTCTTTTTGTGCTTGATTACCGTTGCGGTTAATTTGATTAACACACAGGTTTGAGTGAGCGCCATAGCTTAGGCCAATAGAGGCACTGGCACGGCTGATTTCTTCCATGGCAATAACGTGCTCAAGGTAACCCATATTCGAGCCACCAAATTCTTCCGGTACTGTAATACCTAGCAGACCCATGTCACCAAACTTTGGCCACATGTGATTAGGAAAGGCATTTTCTTCATCGGTTTTTTCCGCCAGAGGGGCAATTTCACTGCTGGCAAAGCTGTTCACATGGTCGCGGATCATATCCGCTGTTTCACCTAAACCAAAATTGAGTTCTTTATATAGAGATACTGTGCTCATAGGTAGTCATCCTGTTGTGAGAGTTTATTGTTCGAGCTCGTTAAGGGTGTCGCGACAACGACGTTCCGCCGTGACCAGCTCCATTAAAACAACTTTTATGTCATCCATTTGCTGGCTTAGGTCGGCTTTTTTCTCTTCGATCAGTTGCAACATGGTTTGTAACTGTTTTTCGCTCGACTTGTCGGCGTCATAAAGCTCAAATAAGCGGCCAGTTTCGGCAAGTGTAAAGCCCAGACGTTTGCCCCGAAGGATCAATTTTAAGCGCACTTTATCGCGCTTTGAGTAGATCCGGGTTTGACCTTGGCGTCTCGGTGAGAGTAGCCCTTGGTCTTCGTAAAAACGAATACTGCGAGTGGTGATATCAAACTCTTTAGCTAACTCGCTGATTGAATAAGTTGGTTCGTTAGGTTCTTGCATTTTCTATTTACACTTACAACGTCACTGATTAGACCAATATAAGTGAAGTTTACGTAAAGGTAAAGGGGTGAGGGTGGATCCTGCTTTAGTCTTATATAGAAATGCGAAAATGGCTTATAAATACCGTAAAAATTCGCTACAAGCCTTAAATAGTAAGGAGTGGAAAGCAAACTGTGTAACTCAGCTTTACACTTCGGTTGATCTCACAATGGTTGATTTTAGATTTACGTTGGCGTAAACGTAAATATTATGTATGCTCAACCTAAGAGTTAAATTTTCACAAGCCAATAGTGTGGCTTGTAAACAGGAGTTTTGCAATGAGTAACGAAGCTGTTGTCATCGTCGCGGCAAAAAGAACGCCTATGGGTGGCTTTATGGGAAGCTTGTCTGGAGCGGCTGCAACCGACTTAGGCGCCACGGCAATCAAGGCGGTAATTAACGACACTGGTTTAAGTGACGCCAGTATTGAAGAAGTGATCATGGGCTGTGTATTGCCTGCCGGTCTAGGTCAGGCGCCAGCACGTCAAGCCATGTTACACGCAGGATTGGCTCGCTCAACTGGTGCTACTACCATTAACAAGGTGTGTGGCTCAGGTCTCAAAGCGGCGATGTTTGCCCATGACTTGATCAAGTCTGGCAGCATTCGCTCTGCGATTGCCGGCGGCATGGAAAGCATGACCAACTCACCGTATTTTATTCCTAAAGCCCGTGGCGGCATGCGCATGGGTCACGGTGAGATTAAAGATCACATGATGGCAGACGGCCTTGAAGACGCCTACGATAACAAAGCCATGGGCTGCTTTGCTCAAGACACAGCCGATCAATATGGTATCACTCGCGAAAACATGGATGAGTTTGCGCTTGGCTCGTTAAGTAAAGCCAATGCTGCCATTGAGAATGGCGACTTTAGCAGCGAAATCACGCCTCACGTAATGCAAACTCGCAAGGGCGACGTTGAAGTGAGCATCGATGAGCAACCTGGCAATGCCCGTCCAGATAAAATTCCATCGCTACGTCCGGCCTTTAAAAAAGACGGCACCATCACGGCGGCGAATTCATCTTCTATTTCGGATGGCGCGGCTGCACTTATTTTAATGAGTGAGTCTGAAGCTAAACAGCATGGCTTAACACCGCTGTGTAAGATTGTTGCTCACGCGACCCATTCACAGGCCCCTGCGGAATTTACCGTGGCACCAGTGGGTGCAATGAACAAGCTTCTCGATAAAGCAGGCTGGAGCGCGGCAGACGTGGATCTATGGGAAATCAATGAAGCATTTGCCATGGTTACTATGCTGGCGATTAACGAAATGAAACTCGACAGCAATAAAGTCAATGTCAATGGTGGTGCTTGTGCACTAGGCCATCCGATTGGCGCAAGTGGTGCGCGCATTTTAGTGACGCTTATCCATGCATTGAAAAATCGCGGCTTATCCAAAGGGGTGGCTTCACTTTGCATCGGTGGCGGCGAAGCCGTTGCCATGGCAGTTGAAGTATAAGCTAGCACAACGGTTACGATTATATTCGTTCAAGGCGCGCTGCGCTTTCCATAACACTAATCATTTACGCAGCGCATACATTCGCATTACGGGGAGGAGTGCTTCATGCACCAAGTACCTTTATACATCAACGGTGAATTCTCACAATCTCAGTCTGACAAATGGTTAGACGTAGTAAATCCAGCTAACCAAGAAGTGTTAGCCAAAGTCCCGTGCGCCACTGAAGCAGAAGTTCAGAGCGCAATTGATTCGGCTCAAGAGGCCTTTAAAACCTGGCGCAATGTACCGGTAACAGAGCGTGCGCGGATCATGATGCGCTACGCGGCTTTACTTAAAGAGCATCAAGAAGAAATTGCCACTATTATTTGTCATGAGCTAGGTAAAACCTTTGAAGACGCTAAAGGCGATGTTTGGCGCGGTATTGAAGTGGTAGAGCAGGCGTGTAATGCACCTTCAATGATGATGGGAGAAACGGTAGAAAACGTTGCTCGCAACATTGATACCTATTCTTATACTCAGCCTCTAGGGGTGTGTGCCGGTATTACCCCGTTTAACTTCCCAGCCATGATCCCTCTGTGGATGTTCCCAATGGCGATTGTTTGCGGTAACACCTTTGTTTTGAAACCTTCTGAGCAAGATCCGCTCACGCCGATGCGTTTAGTAGAGCTGTTTGAAGAAGCGGGAGCGCCTAAAGGGGTGCTTCAAGTGGTACATGGTGGCAAAGAACAAGTTGACCAGATCTTAGAAGCGCCTGAAATCCGCGCTATTTCTTTTGTTGGTTCTTGTGGAGTGGGTCAGTATATATATTCTAAAGGTACACAAAACTTAAAACGTGTGCAGGCTTGTGTTGGCGCGAAAAACCACATGGTGGTGATGCCAGATGCGAAAAAAGAGCAGGTCATAAACAATTTAGTAGGCTCTTCTGTGGGCGCTGGCGGTCAGCGTTGTATGGGCATTTCTGTGGCTGTGTTTGTAGGTCAGTCGCAGCAATGGGTCGAGGAATTGAAAGAGGCCATGGCAAAAGTTCGCCCTGGCGTTTGGGATGATCCTGAAGCGGCATACGGCCCGCAGACCACACCTCAAGCTAAGGCTCGTATTCTCTCTTTAATTGACAGTGGTAAACAGCAAGGCGCAACCTGCTTGTTAGACGGCTCTGAATTTACCTTAGAGGGCTATGAACAAGGCAACTGGGTAGGTCCAACCTTGTTCTCTAACGTCACCACAGATATGGACATCTACAAAGAAGAGATCTTTGGTCCGGTATTGTGTTGTGTTTTTGTCGACAGCTTAGATGAAGCCATTGAACTAATTAACAACAACCCTTATGGCAATGGTACTTCGTTGTTTACTGCCAGTGGTGGTGCAGCGCGTAAGTTCCAGCGCGAAATTGAGGTAGGTCAAGTAGGGATTAATATTCCAATTCCGGTGCCACTGCCGTTTTTCTCATTCACGGGTTGGAAAAACTCGTTCTATGGCGATCAGCACACTTACGGTAAACAAGGTGTGCGTTTTTATACTGAAACCAAGACCATCACCTCTCGTTGGTTTGATGACGAAGCCGTGAGCGGTCCAAACATGAGTATTAACCTCAGATAACGCCGATTACTAGCGTGCTTTGCAGGGAAAGCACGCTTTTTTAGAAGTACACACAATCCGTGTGATGATAAGAATTACCGACGCACAATCAGGGTGTCAGAACAGCAAGAGAGGTCTAGCGTGGACTTTAATCTAAATGAAGATCAACAAGCATTCGCCGATATGGCATACCAATTCGCAATGAGTGAGCTTGCACCACATGCGGCGAAATGGGATCAAGAACACATTTTTCCTAAGGATGTAATTAAAAAAGCCGGTGAGCTGGGCTTTTGTGGTTTATACACCCCTGAAGAAGCAGGTGGTTTAGGATTATCACGTCTAGATTCCAGTATTATTTTTGAGCAACTTTCAATGGGCTGTACTGCTACCACAGCCATGTTAACCATCCATAATATGGCCACCTGGATGATCGCCAGTTTTGCCACTGAGCAAACCAAAGCCAGTTATATGGATCAACTCGTTACTGGTGAACTATTGGCATCATACTGCTTAACTGAACCTGGTTCAGGCTCTGATGCAGCTTCATTAAAGACTAAAGCTGTTAAGGAAGGAGATGACTACGTTCTTAATGGTTCAAAAATGTTTATCTCTGGTGCCGGTGAAACCGATGTCTTAGTGGTGATGGCAAGAACGGGTGAAGCTGGTCCTAAAGGGATCTCTGCGTTCGTCGTACCAGCCGACGCTGAAGGCGTGATCTATGGCAAAGCAGAAGAAAAAATGGGCTGGAATGCGCAGCCAACGCGCCTTGTTACGTTTGAAAACGTTCGCATTCCAGCGAGCAACTTACTAGGTCAAGAAGGCGAAGGGTTTAAATTTGCCATGCAGGGCTTAGATGGTGGTCGTATAAACATCGCAACCTGTTCAATCGGTACGGCGCAGCAAGCGTTAAACACGGCTAAAGACTATATGCAGGAACGTTCGCAGTTTGGCAAGCCCTTGGCTGCTTTCCAAGCGCTGCAGTTTAAAATTGCCGATATGAACACTGAGCTGGTGGCAGCGCGCCAGATGGTTCGTTTAGCGGCGTTCAAACTTGACACCAATGATGCCGAAAAAACAACCTACTGTGCGATGGCAAAGCGTTTTGCAACCGATGCCGGCACCAAAATTTGTGACGATGCCTTACAAATTCACGGTGGTTATGGCTACATCAAAGAATATCCACTTGAGCGCCATTTACGTGATGTGCGTGTTCACCAAATTCTCGAAGGCACCAATGAAATCATGCGTGTCATTATTGCACGCCGGATCTTAGCTGAAGGCGCGGCAAGCGTTTTATAAGGAGAGCATTATGACTGCACAGTTAAAACTTGAAAAGCAAGGTCACGTTGCGGTTGTGACCATGTCAAACCCGCCAGCCAATACTTGGACTAAAGACACTTTGGTGGGACTAAAAGAATTAGTTCTAGAGCTCAATGCCGATAAGAATATTTATGCCTTAGTGCTGACTGGTGAAGGGGAGAAGTTCTTTTCAGCAGGCGCTGACTTAAACGTTTTTGCAGACGGTGACAAAGGCGTAGCCGCCGATATGTCCCGTGTGTTTGGTGAGGCGTTTGAAACCTTAAGTGACTTCAGAGGCGTGTCTATCGCAGCCATTAACGGTTTTGCTATGGGCGGTGGTTTAGAAGTTGCCTTGGCCTGTGATATTCGTATTGCCGAAGCACAAGCGCAAATGGCCTTACCTGAAGCAAAGGTAGGTCTGCTACCTTGTGCTGGTGGCACCCAAAACCTATCTTGGTTAGTGGGCGAGGGCTGGGCAAAGCGTATGATCCTGTGTGGAGAGCGCTTGAAAGCCGAAAAAGCCGAGCAAATTGGTTTAGTGGAAGAAGTAGTAGAGCAAGGTCAAGCGTTAGAAGCGGCTTTGGCGCTCGCGAAAAAAGTGGAAGATCAAAGTCCGGTTGCTGTTACCGCCTGTAAAGCGCTTATTCAAAAAGGCCGCAGTGGCAGCATTCAAAGCGCATTACCTCTTGAGCGTGAATTATTCGTCACGCTGTTTGACACCCAAGATCAAAAAGAGGGCGTCAATGCTTTCTTAGAAAAACGCAAAGCAAACTGGGTGAATGGCTAATGGTAGAAATACAGCAACTGAATCAAGCAGATGCGCCAGTCATTTTTGAGCTGGCCAAGTGCCATAATGGCATGAGCATTGGCATTGCTACGTTAAATGCACCTAAGGCACTGAACGCACTTAATCTCGATATGATCCGCCTGTTAACACCACAGCTAGAAGCCTGGGCGCAAGACCAGGAAGTGGTCATGGTGTTGCTAAAAGGCGCTGGAGAAAAAGCGTTTTGCGCCGGCGGCGACGTGGTGAGCTTGTATCGCGAAATGGCCACGGGTCAAGACAACACACTAGTGGAAACCTTCTTCTCTGAAGAGTACCGTCTTGATTACCAAATTCACAATTACGACAAGCCAATCTTGTTGTGGGGCAGCGGCATTATTATGGGCGGTGGTCTTGGTTTAACCGCCGGCGCGAGTCACAAAGTAGTGACCGAAACGTCGCGTATTGCCATGCCAGAAATTACCATCGGCTTGTATCCGGATGTTGGTGGCAGTTATTTCCTCAATAAAATGCCGCCGGGTGTTGGCTTATTCCTAGGCCTCACCGCGGCAAACATTAATGCCACCGATGCCAAATTGGTGGGGCTTGGCGATCACTTTATGGACGCAGAAAAGCTTGAGGTGTTACTGCAAAACCTGGTGGAAGTGAATTGGGAGCAAACCAATGTGCTTAACCATGAAAAACTCACTTTGCTATTAGACTCACTAGAAGACGCCTCGCATGAAGTAATGCCTGAGAGTCAAATTGAGCCATTACTAGAGCAGTTAAAAGAGCTTGATGAAATTGCCGAGTTAGAAAAACAAGTGGCGTTTATTCTCGATTTGGATAGCAGCGACAACAAGTGGCTCAGCAAAGCGCAAGCGGCATTACAGCACGGCTCACCTATGAGCGCGGCGATTGTCAAAGCACAGCTAGCTCGTAGTAAAGGTAAAAGTTTAAAAGCTTGCTTTATGCAAGAGCTTGGCATGTCGGTCAGAGCGGGCGAGTTTGGTGAATTTCAGGAGGGCGTGAGAGCGCTGCTTATTGATAAAGATGGTCAACCTAACTGGCAATTTAAATCCGTCGGCGAAGTCAGCGAGGAAGCGTTAGAAAGCTTTTTCGCCCCGCGCTGGAACGATGATAACCATCCGTTAGCGGATCTGTAAGGAGTATAATCATGGCAAAGATTGGATTTATTGGCTTAGGTAACATGGGCGGACCAATGGCCAGCAACCTGCTCAAAGCAGGTCACGAGGTGTGTGTATTTGACTTAAGTGCTGAAGCTGTTGCGGCTTTAGAATCACAAGGCGCGACTAAAGCAACTGTCGTCAGTGATGTCTGTCGCGAAGCGGATTACGTCATCAGCATGCTCCCGGCGGGCAAACACGTTCGTGCCGTTTATACCGGCGACGATGGTTTAATTAATTATCTAGCAAAAAATACTCAGGTTATTGACTGTTCAACCATTGATGCCGAATCGGCCCAATTCGTTGGCAATACACTCGCCGAGGCGGGGATCGCTTTTGTTGATGCCCCTGTGTCAGGTGGTGTTGCTGGCGCTGCTGCAGGTACATTAACCTTTATCGTTGGCGGTGCTAAAGCTGACTTTGAACGAGCCCAAGTGGTATTGGCAGGCATGGGGAAAAACATTTTCCATGCCGGCGATATTGGTGCCGGTCAGGTTGCCAAAATCTGCAACAACATGCTGTTGTCTATTTTGATGGCAGGCACCAGCGAAGCATTGCAAATGGGAATTGATCACGGTCTAGACCCCAAAGTGCTTAGTGAAATCATGCTCAATAGCTCAGGTCGCAACTGGACGCTAGAGTTGTATAACCCATGTCCTGATGTGCTGGAGAATGCGCCTTCTTCTAACGGTTATAAACCGGGCTTTATGCTGGACTTAATGGCAAAGGATCTGGGCCTGGCAATGCAATCGGCACAGCAAACCAATTCAGCAACGCCGATGGGGGCACTGGCCAAAAATCTGTATAACTTGATGCAAAATCAAGGTAAAGGCAGCGAAGATTTCAGTTCTATATTTAAGCTTTATTCAGAGAAGTAGTTATGGATATTAAAAACAAAACCGTGGTAATCACCGGTGGCGCTCAAGGCTTAGGCTTTGCTATGGCCACATCAATGGCGCAGCAAGGTGCAAACCTAGCGCTTATTGATATGCAGCAGGAGTTATTAAGTGATGCGCAAGCCGAGTTGTCAAAGCTGGGTGTTGAGGTGAAAACCTATGCCGCCAATGTCGCTGTGGAAGCCGAGGTGGAAAAAGTATTTAATGATATCGTCGGTGATTTTGGTGGTATTAGTGTGCTGATCAATAATGCCGGTATTCTCCGTGATGGCCTGCTATTAAAAGCAAAAGAAGGTCAAATCGTCGATAAAATGTCGCTTTCGCAATTTCAATCGGTTATAGATGTCAACCTAACAGGCGTGTTTTTGTGTGGTCGCGAAGCGGCAGTGAAAATGGTTGAAGCCGGCGAAGGTGGAGTGATCATTAATATGTCGAGTGTCGCGCGCGCTGGCAACATGGGTCAAACCAATTACTCTGCAGCTAAGTCTGGTGTCGTAGCCATGACCACCAGTTGGGCCAAAGAGCTTGGTCGTTATGGTATTCGTGTAGGTGCCATAGCGCCTGGGGTGATCCGTACTAAGATGACCGACGCGATGAAACCTGAAGCCAAAGAACGCTTAGTGAAAATGAAGCCTGTAGGGCGTCTTGGTGAGGCGGAAGAAATTGCGCATACCGCAAAGTACATTATTGAAAACGATTTCTTTACCGGCCGTGTCGTTGAAATTGATGGCGGCATTCGCTTGTAACGAAAAATAGGCTTGGTGTTACGTTAAGTAGTCCAAGTTCCTACTTGAGTGTGTGAAGCGGCAATCTATATTGCCGCTTTTTTTATTAGTCGATTATTTACTACCCTTGCTGGTTTAGAGCTGGGCCGACGACAGCGATACTGGCGATACATTCCTTCACGAAATTGATTCTTTAAGTTGCTATTTACAATTATTGATGGGATTATTCGCAGCCAAGCAACACCACATTTGGCCATTTGGAATGACTCTTTGCTCACCTTTACTTCGAGCACTGTTTACAAGTGCTAGACTGATATTGCTGCTCATTTCGCCGCTAACCGCGGCACAACCCAGTGCCAGCTTCATTGATGAAGCCGATGCCTATCTCAATGTCAAACCCCGCCACAGTTTGGATATTATTCAGCAGCACCAAGGTAAGGTATCTGCACTGAGTCTGCCTGAGCAATTTCGTTATTATCGTACTGGTTTTTGGGCATCTGCTTACGTTTACGATCATCAACAAGTGGCTGAATATGCGCGAGCATTGGCTTCCATGGTGCAGTTTGAAGCGTATAACTCTTCCCTGTCAGAAGTGCTTGCGGCAACCTCAGTGTGGTTTCGTCGCAATCAAGGTTATCTTAGCGCTATGGCTGCAGCGCAATGTGCTGTTCGCCATGCCGACAACAGCACTGATATTGCTAGGGTCGCAGGAACCGCTGGTATCACCTTGTTGCTCAAGGATGACGTAGAGGGGGCTGAGCGGGTTTTTCAATTAGGTATGGAAATTGGCAATCACCTAGATAACGACGTAATGCGTTCAGTATTCACTAATAATTTAGGTCTCATTGCCTTGCAGCGTGAACACTATGATACCGCCCTTGAGCAATTCCGCGGCGCTTTATTAATCAATGAGCGTGATGCTCGTATAACTGGAACCGCGATTAATCTAACCAATATGTTACTGGTTGCTTATTTACAGCAAAACTGGGATTTGTTTAAGCGACTGGATCAGCGAGCAGCGCGTAATACTGCACGTCTCGATAGTAAAGATCTTCTTGGCTACTACCAGTGGCTGCATACCGCGTATTCCGTTAGGCAATTACAACAGGTCCCTCAGTCAGTAGAGGATAAGCTGATGCGCATTTATCATGACATCGGCGAACCGACTGTGCTGCAACAGCTTGGTATCCTCGCTAAGCGAATGGACATCATCATACCCAGTCACACAAAAGCAAAAGGCAAAATAGCAAACCCGGAACAAGTTTTACAGTTATTGTGTAAAGGTCGCGACGACAATAACACCGTCCTGCATATTGCCCTGCAACTAGAAGCAAAGCTGGCCTCAATGACGCAAGCTAAAGCAGGCCATCAGTAAGCCATGTCGAGGTGGTTTAGTATACTATTATGCTACTTACCTGTTATTAATTTGGTACACTTACGCCATCTTCAATAGTTCTATCGTTTAAAGTGGAAAGCTGCCATGAGCTATTTATTCCGTTCTCTTATTTTTATTTGCAGTTTGTTGGGCTGTGTTGTTAGCAGCGCAAGTGCAGCTGTCACCGAGGAAGCCGGAGGTCACGAGTACCTGCTCAGTAAAGCTGAATATTTTTTACTTAAAGACCCTAATCGCACCTTAACCATATTGGCTGAACTGGAGTCCGCAAGTAAACTTGAACGCTCCATAGAGCTTAAAAAATTATTACTGCAAGCGAAAGCGTTACTGACACAACGACAAAATATGGCGGCTCAACTGCCTATTAGCCAAATGTATAAGTATGTAGATAGTAGCGATTTTACAGAGCACTTGTTTGATAACCTATATGTTTCTGCTATTTGGTTACGACGAGCTAACCATCATCAAGCAGCAATGGATGCCTACCGCTGCGCGTTAAAAAAAGCACAAACGCAACGCCAGGCAATTAGAGCGTTAAATGGCTTAGCAAATATTCTCCGCGAGCAAGGCGATTTTGCTACTGCGGCTGTTATGTATCAACGAGCGATTAGCAAAGCGCGAAAGGCAGAAGATAAACTGGCTATTGCTTCTTTACAAAATAACCTAGGTACTGTGTACCTTGATGACGCCAAGTTCTCTTTGGCAAAAACCGCGTTTGCTGCTGCTTTTAAGCAGTTTCAAATGATGGATCACCAAGCTGCAAGGCTAAATGCGGGTCTCAATCTGCTATTTGCTGCGCTAATGAGCGAAGATCTAATACTCTATCAGCGTCTGATCACAAGAGTTGAGAAGTTGACACAGGAGTACAACAACTTGTCTCGGTTAGCGTATCTGGATTGGATAAAATTGGCGTATCGATTTCAGCAAACAGAACCGTTGAGCGATAAGCAAAAGCACTATCTCAGCGAACAATTCAGTGTCATTGATGATGTTGGTCTGCAACGTGTTATAAAGCAATATTTGGCAGCACCGATGGCAGTGACAGTAGCGATAAAAACAACCACAAATAGCGAACCGCTGACAGAGCATGGCAGCTGGGTAGCAACATTAACCCAGTGCAATTGGTAAAAAATACGGGCCTAGAGGCGGCATAAGTCAAAATGACGTAAACTATAGCGACAGGCGGCCAGTATTTAAGCAATCAAACTAAAAATAGCAGTATTTGCATTGCTGAGTGTGGTGCAAAAGCTTACTATCAGGTATAGGTAATGAGTGCTTTGTTGTGGCCATGTATGCATTTGCCCAGTAAAGTAACATGCATGCTGATTAAATAAGCCTAACCAGTTAAAGTCGCTTTTAAACTAAGGTGATAAGCTGATACATCGCGGCTCAATTGGCGGTTATGATAAAATCATTGGCAGTTGAGATACATCAAAGCCGTGAAGTTTATCATTACACACAAATGGGCACTCTATAGCAACAAAATAATAAAAACTAGGAATCCACAATGAGTGAAGAGCAAAACCAGCAACCAGCATTAACACCAGAGCAGCAAAAGGAACGCTCTATCCAGTGGCAGCGTCAGTGTATTCAAACAGCACAGAAGCACTTGGCTGACAAGGGGGTTCTACCAGATGCTATCATCGAAAAAGAATGTCGATATATAGAACCACTTGTCGCACTATGGAAAATCAAAGGGCAAAATGGCAAGCGCTATTGGGTAGTAACAGGGAATCTGCCTACTGATCACGTGGAGTCTACCGCTGCGACAACACCGCGCGATGCACTTCGTCACTTTAGCCTTAGCTGGCAAATGAAAGCTGAAGGAATACTGTCAGTTAAGCCAATTGATAAAACCCAAGCTGACTTCGCAAATTTACTCATCAATCGAGCGCATGGACTTTACGAGCTATACAGCAACGATGAGCTTTGGGCTAGTGAAGCATCGTAAACGGTTCTACTTTTAGACTTTGAACTGGGCATCTCAGGCGCTGTCTTGGGATCCCAGCTTCCATAAAAACATAGCCGTATTCAGAAAACCCTGACTGCACAAACTCAGGCACTTCATCGAGTATACACTGAATAAAAATTTCATCATGGCCCTTGTCTTTAGCAAGTTCAATCAGACCTTCAATGAGTGATGAATAGGCATCTCGATTTCGGTGAGAACGGAAGATAGCGATACGACTTAATAACCCGTCGCTGCAAAGCCTTCCGGTGCCCACAGGTCCATCATCGTCATCAATAATAATAAGGTGTTCGGCCGTTATGTCTTGCTGGTCGAACTCAACTTCTTTAGGAATATGAAGCTCGCAAACAAACACCCGTTCGCGGATCGCTTTGAGCTCCCGTTTTCTATTTTGCCAGCTTACACGACTTACTCTATAACACATACTGCCCCCATTTACAGACCGTAATCCCTGTTATGTGACAAGCTAGAGCTTATGCAAGGCTTTTACCAAGGCAATTTAGGTAATAAGCCTGCTATTGTAATTTTTGTTGAGCACGACTCTCTTGTTCTAACAGGCTCTACTCCCAGCCCTCGTCAAATTCGGCCATGGCTGTATCGCCGTCATCAACGAAGTAGGACCCATCATTAATTAGTCTAGTTAACGTTTGTTTAAATTCCAAGCAAGAAAGGGCTTCTTTTATTGCTATTAACTCAAATGTTGTGGTGTCGGTGAGCTGTTTAACGGCATTAAGATGTTGCGCTGGTAAACTAAAATTGTCGCCATTAACACTGAGTAAGATTACTTTATCCACTTGCTGGTAGATGGCCCTTACACCGCCTGCACGAGTAATCAAAGGGTTTTCTGTCAGCCAAGTATCCAGTTCAGTGCTACTAATTTGCGGCTCCAGTGGTGCTAAATCCATTTCATGCTTTGGCTCGCTTAGGGTTTTACCTATCCACTCGGTTAAGCTGTGTTGATCCTCAAGCAGTTGCTGTAACAGCTGCTTTATTTGCTGGCGATCGTCTTTATTGACCTCACCAACAGAGTGGCGTGGAAGCAGATCTGGATCGCTGTAACGCAACTGACCTGCTTCGTTATCGATAATATGGTCAGCAAAGCTGGAGATGAGATCTTTTTGGTCTGGCGCGCGAAAGCCAACGGAGTAATTTAAGGCATTTTCTACCGCGTAACCTTCATGGGGGCAAGCCGGTGGAATATACAAGATATCGCCGGGCTGTAAAATCACATCAATGACGGCATCAAAGGCTTCAACTTGTAACAGGCTTTTGTTTTGCGCAAATTGTTTAAGCTTGTCGTCACGTAAGCCAACGCGCCAATGACGCTTTCCTTGCCCTTGGATAATAAACACATCATATTGGTCAAGGTGAGGGCCTACGCCGCCGCCTGGAGTGGAAAAGCTAATCATCAAATCATCGATACGCCAGTTTGGAATAAATCGAAATGGCTCGAGTAATTGCGCCGCGGTAGGGTGCCAATGATCGACCGCTTGCACCAGCAAAGTGCTGTTGCTTTCACTGAGTAAATCAAACTCGGCAAAGGGGCCGTGATGTGCTTGCCATTGGTTATCATGGTTATTAACAATGCGCGATTCAATACACTCTTCGGTTGCTAGGCCTGCCAACTCTTCCGGTGTGATTGGGTCGGCAAAGTCGCTAAAGCCTTGTTTGATTAGCAGTGGTTGCTTTTGCCAGTAGTGTTGTAAAAACTCTTCGCGAGTGAGGTCATTAATGTTTAATTGATACATAGCGCATTCCATAAAAAAAAGCGAAAGAGGGCACTCTTTCGCTTAGTTTTAGCATAATAACGTAGCTTGAGCGTTAGTTTAGCTCATCGATGAAAGCTTCAGCGCGGCCAATGTAATTTGCCGGCGTCATTTCCTTCATTTGGGTTTTAACCGCATCCGGTAGCTCAAGGTTATCGATAAATTCAGCCATAATAGTCTGGTTTACTCGTTTGCCTCGAGTTAGGTCTTTTAATTTTTCATACGGCTTTTCGATGCCGTATTTGCGCATCACGGTTTGGATGGGCTCTGCAAGCAGCTCCCAGTTGTCGTCCAATTCCGCCAGTAGACGGTCGGCATTTACTTCTAATTTGCTTACGCCTTTTAAGGTCGCTTGATATGCGATCAACGCATAACCCATGCCCACACCCAAGTTACGAAGAACTGTTGAGTCGGTAAGATCACGTTGCCAGCGTGAAATAGGAAGCTTTTGCGCTAAGTGGCCGAAAATGGCATTGGCGATACCTAGGTTGCCTTCAGAGTTTTCGAAGTCAATAGGGTTCACCTTGTGCGGCATCGTTGATGAGCCAATTTCACCGGCAACCGTTTTTTGCTTGAAGTGGTTCAAGGCAATATAGCCCCAAACATCACGATCAAAATCGATCAGAATGGTGTTGAAACGAGCAATAGCATCGAATAATTCGGCAATGTAGTCGTGTGGCTCAATCTGCGTGGTGAAGGCATTCCAAGTCAGGCCAAGGCTGGCAACAAAACGCTCACTGTGCGCATGCCAATCATACTCTGGGTATGCACTTAGGTGGGCGTTGTAGTTACCTACCGCGCCGTTTATTTTACCTAGTAACTGAACGTTGGCAATTTGTTGGCGCTGACGTTGCAGACGTACATAGACGTTGGCAAATTCTTTACCCATGGTAGATGGTGACGCAGGCTGACCGTGGGTACGAGTCATCATTGGTACTGATTTGTATTCCACCGCTTTGGCTTTAATCGCAGCGAGTAGTTCATCACAGTAGGGTAGTAATACTTTATCGCGTGCTTCGGTTAGCATTAAGCCATGAGACAGGTTGTTAATGTCTTCAGAAGTACAAGCAAAGTGGATAAACTCATTGACGGCATTAAGCTCTGCGTTATCGGCCACTTTTTCTTTTAATAAGTACTCTACGGCTTTTACGTCGTGGTTGGTGGTGCGCTCAATTTCTTTTACTCGAGCCGCATCGGCTTCACTGAAGTTATCAACGATGCTATCTAGTAGGGCGTTGGCTTCATCACTGAATGCCGGCACTTCGGCGATGGCATCGCTACTGGCGAGTGCTTGCAACCAACGTACTTCGACGATCACACGGTATTTAATTAAACCATACTCACTGAAAATACTTCTCAGCTCGGTGGTCTTGCTACCATAGCGACCATCTACAGGAGAGATAGCGGTTAACGCTGAAAGCTCCATAATAACTCCTAACAATTTGTAATGAACGATACTTTAATTGGCAGCAATGACTTGCTACCACAATGGTTATAGATAACTTTTGGCGGCGTGAATGATTTTCTTTTTGGCAAAAAAGAAATGCCTGCGTTTTCCGCCTAATTGCCGCCACAATACCGCACTGCGGATCCCGGCGAGCAATAATGCTCGGATCTTTTGTTGAGTGCTGGTTTGTTTGAGTAATTCGGGTTTACCAAATACTTGAATTTTAGGTCCTAAAGGACTGATAACTTCGCCGTAAACGTCGGCTAGTGAAGCAATGATTTGGCTTTCACAAATATCAAAATGGAGCAGTTGACGCTCAACACCTTGAAGTTTTTGTGCCAGTAAATCCAGTGCTCGTTTATCACTGCTGAGAACGCGCTCAAGTTGCATCATGGCACCGACATATTTAACCATTTCAACGTCTTTTTCACCGCCGGCAGAAAGTTGCGCGATTAACGTTTTGCAGCCATTTTGTATGGCACTGCGATCTGGGTAAACATCTTCAGGACGTTCTGGCGTAGTATTAAGAATACTTTTTAGTAAGCCTTCTACTTCGTGTTCGTTGAAGGTGCCGTAACGGGCGCACTTTTGCACCAGTTTACTAATTTGGCACATTGCAGCGAGAGGCATCACAGACTGGTTTTGCATTATTTGATCACCGACTCAATAATACCACCACCTAGGCAAACATCCTCGGCATAAAATACCGCAGATTGACCCGGCGTTACTGCTTTTTGCGGCTCGTCGAATAGCACTCGCGCCATACCGTCTTGACCCACTAACAAAGTACAAGGGATGTCAGTTTGGCGGTAACGGGTTTTCACCGTGCAACGGGTGGTGCCTTGCGGCCCAACTCGATCAACCCAATGCAATTGGCTGGCATTTAAGCCATTACTGTATAGCCGAGGATGGTTTTTACCTTGACCCACTACTAATACGTTGCGTTCAATGTCTTTGTCGACCACATACCAAGGCTCACCATTGCCTTCTTTGAGGCCACCAATTAATAGGCCTTTACGTTGGCCAAGTGTGTGATACATCAAGCCTTCATGTTCGCCCACAGGATTGCCTTCGCAGTCTTCAATAGTGCCTGGTTGTGCGGGTAAATACTTAGCAAGAAAGTCTTTGAATTTACGCTCACCGATAAAACAAATACCGGTTGAGTCTTTTTTATCATGAGTAATAAGTCCTTGCTCTTCAGCGATTTTACGCACTTCTGGCTTTTCAATTTCACCAACAGGGAACAAGGTTTGGGCAATGTGCTCATGACTTAAGGTATAGAGAAAGTAACTTTGGTCTTTGTTGTTGTCTTCACCACGCAACATCACAAACTTGCCATCGCGCTCAGCACGACGCACATAGTGACCGGTGGCGATATAATCCGCACCTAAAGCTTCAGCTGCAAATTGCAAAAAGGCTTTAAACTTAATCTCTTTGTTGCACATGATATCGGGGTTAGGTGTGCGACCAGCTTTATACTCTTCGAGAAAGTGCTCGAAGACGTTATCCCAATACTCGGCGGCAAAATTAACGGTGTGCAGCTCAATACCAAGCTTATCGCAAACGGCTTGTGCGTCTTTTAAATCCTCGGCAGCAGCACAATATTCATCATTATCGTCTTCTTCCCAGTTTTTCATAAACAGGCCTTCAACCTGGTAGCCTTGCTGTTTTAATAAGTAGGCTGAAACTGAAGAATCTACCCCGCCGGACATGCCAACGATGACTTTAATGTGACTATTATCGCTCATAATTTCGCTTTAAATTTAAATGCTCTAATTGAAAGCGCTTATTATACCCAAGTCTGCTTAAAATGCACGCCCACACTGACTGCGATCATGGCCATGGGCGGCATCGCTGAGCTGCGGGGAGCTGCTTACAAAGGTTTAACGACTCGGTAATCGCCATTGCCTAAATCGTCAAGCTGATAAGGGCCTATGGTAGCGCGGATCAAACGCAGGGTTGGGTAACCAATGTGCGCCGTCATTCTTCTAACTTGACGATTACGACCTTCTTTAATAGCAATGCATAACCAGGTAGTGGGAATATTTTTTCGTTCCCGGATCGGTGAGTTACGTGGCCAGACGTTGGGCTCGCTCATGACCTCAACTTGGGCTGGCAACGTGGGGCCATCCTTTAAGGTAACGCCATCACGTAACGCTTGCAGGTCTTGTTCACTGGGCTCTCCCTCTACTTGCACCCAATAGCTTTTATAGGTGGCTTTTTTCGGAGCAGTAAGGCGGTTTTGTAATTTACCA
The DNA here is from genome assembly GCF_048515945.1 of Pseudoalteromonas 'SMAR'. Classification (NCBI taxonomy): domain Bacteria; kingdom Pseudomonadati; phylum Pseudomonadota; class Gammaproteobacteria; order Alteromonadales; family Pseudoalteromonadaceae; genus Pseudoalteromonas; species Pseudoalteromonas 'SMAR'. The sequence goes on along the minus strand of NZ_JBLWMW010000003.1, from coordinate 32,793 downwards.
CAATTGGTTAGCAGCAATAGACCTTCACTGTCTCTATCGAGTCTGCCTGCGGCGTAAACGTCTTTAATATCAATAAAGTCGGCAAGCGTTTTACGCTGTTGATCATCGCTAAATTGGCACAACACGTCATATGGCTTGTTAAACAGCACCACTTTGACTTGCTCTGGAGGCAAAGCCGGTTTAACGGCTCTGCGAGGCTTGCTAAAACGGCCACGGTTAGCTTTGTGCGGGTTGTGAGTGCGTTTTTTGTTTGGGTTGTTGCGGTGTTGCGAAGTCATGGTGTTTCTTTGTGAGCCAATGATACCAGTCATTCTATCGCATCAAGCCAGGTGTACAAAGGCATAACCGCGGCTGCGATTGTGCATAAGGGACAAAAAAGGCGGCACTATGGCCGCCTTAAGCTGATTTCATTCACCTGATTACAGTGAAGCTAAGATTTGGTTGAATACCTGAGATGGACGCATTGCAGCGAATGCTTTGTCATCTTCTGGCTGGTAATAACCACCCACATCCATTGCTTGGCCCTGAGCTTCATTCAGTGCCGCCACAATGTCAGCTTCTTTTTCAGTTAGCTCTGTTGCAACACTAGAGAACTTCGCTTTAAGCTCAGCATCTTGGTCTTGTGCTGCCAGCTCTTGTGCCCAGTAAAGCGCTAAATAGAAGTGACTACCACGGTTATCCAGCTCTTTTACTTTACGTGATGGTGACTTGTTCTCATCTAAGAACTTAGCCGTTGCCGCATCTAGTGTATCGGCCAGAACTTGTGCCTTAGCGTTGCCGGTGTTTTGACTTAGGTGCTCAAGCGATGCCGCCAGTGCTAAGAATTCACCCAGTGAATCCCAGCGTAAGTGGTTTTCTTTTTCAAACTGTTGCACGTGCTTAGGTGCAGAACCGCCAGCACCGGTTTCGAACAAACCACCACCATTCATCAGTGGTACGATTGAAAGCATCTTAGCGCTGGTACCTAGTTCAAGAATTGGGAATAAGTCCGTTAGGTAGTCACGCAATACGTTACCAGTTACTGAAATCGTGTCTTCGCCTTTTTTCATGCGCTCTAGTGAGTAAAGGGTCGCTTCCACAGGGGCTTTGATTAGGATCTCAAGGCCATCCGTGTCATGCTCAGGCAAGTAAGCGTTGACTTTCTTGATTAGCTCAGCATCGTGTGCACGGGCTTCGTTTAACCAAAATACAGCAGGTGTATTAGTTGCACGAGCACGGTTAACCGCAAGCTTCACCCAGTCTCTGATTGGGGCATCTTTTACCTGACACATACGCCAGATATCACCTTCTTCCACTTGGTGCTCAAGTAAGGTATTACCTGCGCTATCAACAACACGGATAGTGCCGTCTGCCGGTGCTTCAAAGGTCTTGTCGTGAGAGCCATACTCTTCGGCTTTTTGTGCCATCAAGCCAACGTTTGGAACGGTACCCATAGTACGTGGGTCGAATGCGCCGTGTTCTTTACAGAAGTCGATAGTGGCTTTATAAACACCAGAATAACAACGATCTGGGATCACAAACGCAGTATCTTGTTGCTTGCCTTCGGCATTCCACATTTGACCGCTTGAGCGGATCGCAGCTGGCATTGACGCGTCAATGATAACATCGCTTGGAACGTGTAGGTTTGTAATACCGCGGTCTGAATCAACCATAGCAATATCAGGTGCTGTGTCATAAACGGCACTTAGGTCCGCTTCAATTTCTTTGCGCTTGGCGTCGTCAAGTGTTTCGATTTTAGCATACACATCGCCGATACCGTTGCTAGGATCAACGCCAATCTCTGCGAAGGTTTCGGCGTGTTTAGCAAATACGTCTTTGTAGAATACTTTCACCGCGTGACCGAAGATGATTGGGTCCGATACCTTCATCATGGTGGCTTTCATGTGCAGTGAGAAAAGAACGCCTTTGTCTTTGGCTTCTTGTACTTGCTCAGCTAAAAATGCTTGAAGTGCTTTAGCGCTCATGCGCGAGCCATCAATGATTTCACCAGCAAGCAGCGGCGTGCTTTGTTTTAATACGGTCACGTCGCCGTTGTTGGCAACGTGCTCAATGCGTACGTCTGTCGCTTCTGCAACCGTCACAGACTGCTCAGAACCGAAAAAGTCGCCATCTGTCATTGACGCAACGTAAGACTTAGAGTCTTTTGACCATGCGCCCATTGAGTGTGGGTTTTTGCGAACATAGCCTTTAACCGATGCCGGAGCGCGACGGTCTGAGTTACCTTCACGAAGTACAGGGTTAACTGCGCTGCCTTTAATTTTGTCATAGCGGGCTTTGATCTCAGCTTCGGCCTCGTTTTTCGGTTCAGAAGGATACTCTGGCAGAGCATACCCTTTGGCTTGTAATTCTTTGATGGCTGCGCGCAGCTGTGGAATAGAAGCACTGATATTAGGAAGTTTAATGATATTGGCTTCAGGTGTTTTAGCTAAATCACCAAGTTCTGCAAGGGCATCAGCGATACGCTGATCTTCTTTTAGATGCTCTGGAAAAGTGGCGATAATTCGACCTGCTAATGAAATATCGCGGGTTTCTACCTCGATATCAGCAGGTTTTGTGAATGCTTGGATGATAGGCAGTAGCGAATACGTCGCCAGTGCTGGTGCTTCATCTGTTTTGGTATAGATAATTTTCGATGTCATCATCATTCCTAGATAGTTGTGGGCATGTCGCCATTCAACGTTTGCTAAGGTGTTGCTAGGCACCGTGGAGCCTAAATGGCAAAACGGTTGTCTACCAGAAGCCGAGCTTCTAGCAACAAGGCATAGCATTAGCAAGTTTGTTAGGTATTGTTACTTGTTATTAGAGGCACAAATCACCGTATATAATCGATGTTCGTTTGCCGCTATTGGTTATCAAGTTTGTGCTATGACAGCCTTAAGCAATACATTTAAGTAGCATTGTTGGCATAGTCATAGGCCATAATACGGAAGTATTAACAATATCTAACCAACCTGAAGCTGGATTTGCAAGACGTCCATTAGTCTAACAGTCTTTGCATATGGGGGCTAATTATTAAATTTAAAGTATAAAAGTGAAAAGTTATAGATATTTTCGTTATGAGGAACTAAAAGTAAAAAAGAACTGCGAACAGAGGAGGGAGGTGAAGCGAGCACGAACGTAACCCGCTTTAGCCAATTAAACTACAAAGTCATTACACAATATCTTCCGTAATAGGAGCGATATTAGTGGCATGCAGCCCTTTGGGGCCTTTTTGTAGTTCGAATGATACATCCTGACCAGCTTTAAGCGTCTTGTATCCATCCATTACAATCGTTGAGTAATGAGCAAAGATATCTTCGTCACTGCCGTCTTCTACGATGAAACCAAACCCTTTGGCGTTATTGAACCATTTGACTTTTCCGCAAGCCATACTTCTACATCCTTCTATAAGTTGACTAAATTTAAGTTAATCTACTCTTTTAATTTTGCTAGACTGCCCATAGATTAAACAGTCAAGATTTACTGTAGTTTAAATGAGCAAGCAGTCAAGTATTTTGCTCTTTTTTTTAACATTTTATTTATTTCTCAATTCTATTTGCTTGAGTATATAAGACAAGACTATATTTAATTATGAGTGGGACAAAAGAATCGGGTGTTGTAGACGCCGTTCGCGAGACTGAAAAGCAAAAGCTACAGCCGCCGCGAAAATACAAAGTGATATTGAACAATGATGATTACACGCCCATGGATTTCGTTGTCGAGATACTGACGACATTTTTCAATATGGATAGCGAAAGAGCAACTGAGGTGATGCTGGAAGTACATCACAAAGGGAAAGCGGTATGTGGAATATACCCTGCGGATATAGCCCATACCAAGGCTGAGCAGGTAAACCGATATGCTCGTGACAACGAGCACCCGCTGCTCTGTAGTTGTGAGCAGGAATGACCTATAAATTTCTTGTTGGGGGTTGCCAATGCTAAACAAAGACCTAGAACTTACTCTGAACGCTGCGTTTCGCGAGGCGCGGTCACGTCGTCATGAATTTATGACGGTTGAACATTTACTACTTGCATTGATCGATAACCCCTCTGCTAGTGAAGCGCTAGATGCCTGCGGTGTTGATATGGAAACACTCAAGCGCGAATTATCAGAGTTTATTGATGAAACCACACCTGTTATTCCAGATCTGGAAGAAGACAGAGAAACACAACCTACGCTTGGTTTTCAGCGCGTCTTACAACGCGCGGTATTCCATGTGCAGTCGTCTGGGCGTTCCGAGGTAACCGGAGTGAACGTGCTGGTGGCGATTTTTTCTGAGCAAGAAAGCCAAGCGGTGTATTTACTTAAAAAATCAGACGTTAGCCGCTTAGATATTGTTAACTTTATCAGTCATGGTATTTCAAAAATTGAAGACGACCATGAGCAAGACGATCATGAAGACATGCATGATGAAAGTGGCGATATGCAACAAGAGGAAAAGACTAAGTTAGAAAACTTTACCTCTAATCTCAATGCCATGGCACAAAGCGGCCGTATTGACCCCTTAGTGGGCCGTGATGAAGAAGTTGAGCGCACCGTACAAGTGCTGTGTCGGCGCAAAAAGAACAACCCATTATTGGTTGGCGAGGCCGGCGTAGGTAAAACCGCTATCGCCGAAGGGCTGGCGTACCGTATTGTTAACGAGCAAGTGCCTGATGTTATCGCTGAGGCCGTGGTGTACTCACTAGATATGGGAGCACTGCTGGCTGGCACCAAATACCGTGGTGACTTTGAAAAGCGCTTTAAAGCGCTACTAAAAGAGTTGCAAGCGAAGCCTCAGGCGATTTTGTTTATCGATGAAATTCATACCATTATTGGTGCTGGCGCGGCTTCGGGTGGGGTAATGGATGCCTCCAACTTGATTAAGCCATTGCTTTCCAGCGGCCAACTTAGATGCATGGGCTCCACCACGTATTCTGAGTTTAAAAACATCTTTGAAAAAGACCGTGCTTTGGTGCGTCGCTTTCAGAAAATCGATGTGGTTGAGCCAAGTGTTGCAGACACCACTAAGATTTTGGCCGGCCTAAAAGAACGCTATGAAGAGCATCATGGTATTCGTTACACGCAAAAGGCGCTAAAAGCAGCTGCAGAGCTAAGTGCCAAATACATCAACGAACGCCATTTGCCGGATAAAGCCATTGACGTTATTGATGAAGCAGGGGCAAACCAACGCTTGCAGCCAAGTTCAAAGCGTAAGAAAACCATTAACGTCGCCGATATTGAAGCGATTGTTTCTAAGATGGCCCGTATTCCACAGCAAAGTGTTTCATCCAGTGACAAAGAGACACTGAAAAACCTTGACCGTAATTTGAAGATGCTGGTGTTTGGTCAAGATGAGTCGATTAATGCACTCACATCAGCCATTCGTTTATCACGTTCTGGCTTGGCCAATGAAGACAAACCGGTAGGCTCGTTCTTATTTGCAGGCCCAACCGGTGTGGGTAAGACGGAGGTTACTAAGCAGTTGGCTAAGTGTATGGGCATTGAGTTTATTCGCTTTGATATGTCGGAATACTCCGAGCGCCATGCCGTGAGTCGCCTAATTGGTGCGCCTCCGGGCTATGTTGGTTACGAACAAGGTGGTCTATTAACCGATTCAGTGATCAAACATCCCCATGCGGTGGTATTGCTTGATGAAATTGAAAAAGCCCATCCAGATATTTACAACATTCTGTTGCAGGTGATGGATCATGGCACCTTAACCGACAACAATGGCCGCAAAGCAGACTTTAGAAATGTGGTCTTGGTGATGACCACCAACGCCGGTGTGCAAGAGACCGTACGCCAGTCTATTGGTTTCCAACAGCAGGATTATTCTCACGATGCCATGGTTGAAATCAATAAGGTGTTCACCCCAGAATTTAGAAACCGTTTAGATAACATCATCTGGTTTAACCACCTTGAGAAAGAGGTGATTTTACAAGTGGTGGATAAATTCATTGTTGAACTCCAGGCACAGTTGGATAAAAAGTCAGTTAACTTAGAGCTAACCACCAAGGCGCGCGACTGGCTTGCTGATGCCGGTTACGACAAGGCTATGGGCGCACGACCTATGGCACGTGTCATTCAAGACAGCGTTAAAAAACCATTGGCCAATGAAATCCTATTTGGCAAGCTAGCCGATGGCGGTACGGTTAAGTTGGATGTCAAAGACAACAAGCTGTCTTTTGACTATCAGACAGAGGCCGTTTCTGCATAGTAGCGCTGCAATCTTGATTGATTAATCTGAAAAAGTTAAAGCCCAGTGAACACTGGGCTTTTTTATTGTCTGATACCAATTCGCTTAATTAAGTGGTCTATTTTGAGGCAAGGAAATTTCGTCGATAACAAGGCAAAAATTTTGCTATTTAGTTGTTCTAAATAAGAAATTTTTAACGCAGTTAGCGTCAAATTTACTCCCTCAAATTGAGCAAGTATTAATGCGGATTGGTATGAAATTCTATTGCCAAGCCGTATTCAATGGCGGAACAAAAGCTGAAAAACTCTGTCGTGTCTACATGATGATCTAAGTTTTCTATGCAAAATAACACGAGAGTATTTATGGCTATTCATTTGCAACCACTAATCGAGTCAGACGGGTAAGAGCACTTGGCTATGCTCGGCAAAGTGAGCGGGTATTAGACAACAAAAAGCCCAGCATAACTGGGCTTTTCGTGGTATCAAATGTTATCAGGAACACTTGATTTGATTCGTTCGTAGTCTACTCGGTATTGCAATATAGCCACGCTATACCTAAATAACTTCAGTGTTCTGAGGTTTCTTGGGTATCAGTGTGATACTGCGAGTAGTAATCTACATACGCAGATTAACGAGCGCGGAAGACAATGCGACCTTTCGTTAGATCGTAAGGCGTCATTTCAACAGTTACTTTGTCACCAGTCAAAATACGGATGTAGTTTTTACGCATTTTGCCAGAAATATGAGCAACAACAACGTGACCGTTTTCTAGTTCAACACGGAACATTGTATTTGGTAGTGTATCAAGGACCGTGCCTTGCATTTCAATTACGTCTTCTTTCGCCATGTGTAGCGTATCACCTCTTGGTTAAATTAATCGAAGCAGATTTTGCCCAAAAGCGGGGGATAAGTAAAGTTACCAGCCGTTTTTTTGTTAATTATTAGCAAGCGATGAGCGTAACAACAGCTATATCGCCGCTTTTATCACATGCTATACAGCGTAACTGTGATTTTTAACGGTACAACAATCTGCGAATGCTGCATTATAGCACAATAAATGCGTTTAACTAATCTCAAACGCATGGAAGCAGGGCAAGCGCAAGCTAACTTTTTTGCACCGCGGTCCAACTATCGTTCACCAGCATTTCTGCGGGTAAAAATTGCGTTTTGTATCGCATTTTTCGACATCGATTAATTTGATAACCGAGGTAAAGGTAGTCTTTTTGTTGTTTTGCTGCGTGTTCAACCTGTGCCATGATCATAATGGTGCCTAAGCTTAGGTGTTCATAATCAGGGTCAAAAAAAGTGTAAATGGCAGACAGAGCATTTGGCATCGAATCGGTCACAGCGACGGCGATAAGCTTGTCGTGGTGCCATAGCTCGATAAACATAATGTTCATCCAACGACAAAATAAAAAACTTTCGTATTGCACCCGATTGGGCGGGTACATACTACCATCTTGATGGCGTAAACTAATGTAGCGCTCATACAATGGGTAATACTCATGACGTTCTTGGTGGCTGACTGTGATGCGATAACCGTCGCTATTTAGCTTATTGCGTTTGCGCTTTTGAGACTTGCTGGGTTGGAAGTGTTTTGCCAACACTCTCACCGATTGGCAGGCGTGGCAAGAAGGGCAGTGAGGACGATAAATTTGGTCGCCACTACGACGAAAACCCAGACCTAACAATTGCTCAAATTTATCGGCTTGATAACAACTTGGATCCAAGATAACCAAGAGTTGCTCTTGTTGCTCGGACAGGTAGCTACATGCAAACTGCTGGCTCAGTCCAATTTTAGAGGGAAAGTGCTCATTCATAGATATCTTTCAACTCCTGAGGCTGCCACATGGAGGCAGGAGGGACAAAGTCCTCCGCTTTTTTAAGTCTAGCTAAAAACTCTTCTCTTGGTACAACTTTTAACCCCAAACTTCGCAAATAGGGGTTTTCGAGTTGGCAGTCAATAAAGCAGGCCTGATGCCTTTTTAACCAGTTAACTAACGCCCACATAGCAAGCTTAGAGGCATTGGCTGTATGATGAAACATCGACTCGCCGCAAAACACCCCAGATTGCATAATGCCATACAAGCCACCCACTAAGCGTTGTTGTTGCCATATTTCCACACTGTGGGCTAAGCCGTCCCGATGCGCTTGTTGATAGGCGTGTAACATTTTGCTGGTGATCCAAGTCCCTTCACTGTCGATTCGCTGCTGACGACAGGCATGGATCACTTGCTCGAATGCTGTATTAACGGTCACGCGAGGCTGTAATTTACGCTGCGCTTTACGCAACGTTTTACCACAATGAAAATCACTAAGCTCTAATATTCCACGTTCACTTGGGCTCCACCACATCAAGGGTTCCCCCTCACTAAACCAAGGGAAAATACCATTGCGGTAGGCATTTTCTAGCCTCTTTACGGTTAAACAACCGCCAACGGCAAGTAAGCCATCGGGTTCTTTAAGGGCAAAATGATTGGGCGGAAAGTTGAAGTTATCTGGGGTTAAGTGAAACAGCTGCTGAGTCATTTGGGCATGGGCTTAGTGATTACTGCCCATCACTATAGCAAATTATTGTCATCAGGAAAGCGGGCCACAGAACTGGCCCGAACAATTATTTATAGACCGTCTAAGAAACGCTCTGCATCCAGAGCTGCCATGCAGCCTGTGCCGGCAGATGTGATGGCTTGACGATAGATGTGATCAGACACATCACCGGCAGCAAACACACCTTCAACACTGGTTTGTGTGGCATTACCATTAAGGCCTGATTGCACGATGAGGTAACCGTCTTTCATTTCCAGTTGGCCTTCGAACATGTCGGTATTTGGCTTATGACCGATAGCAATAAATACACCTGCTAAATCGAGCTGTTCAGTGGCGTCAGATTGAGTGTCTTTAATGCGGATACCATTTACGCCCATGTCATCGCCAAGCACTTCGTCTAGGGTACGATTAAGGTGCAGTACAACATTGCCATTTTTGGCTTTTTCCATTAACCGATCAGATAAAATCTTTTCACTGCGGAAAGAGTCACGACGGTGAATTACGTGTACTTCTTCTGCAATGTTTGAAAGATACAATGCTTCTTCCACTGCCGTATTACCGCCACCCACTACGGCGACTTTCTGACCGCGGTAGAAGAAACCATCGCAAGTTGCACATGCTGATACACCGCGACCTTGGAAAGCCGTTTCAGACTCCAGTCCTAGGTATTTAGCCGATGCACCGGTTGCAATGATTAATGCGTCACAGGTGTAAGTGCCTTGGTCGCCAGTTAACGTGAATGGGCGTTTAGATACGTCCACTTTGTTAATGTGATCGAAAACAATTTCCGTTTCAAAGCGTTCAGCATGCTCTTTCATACGCTCCATTAACGCCGGGCCAGTTAGGCCGTGGGCATCGCCCGGCCAGTTTTCTACTTCTGTGGTGGTGGTTAACTGACCACCTTGCTGCATACCGGTAACCAAAACTGGGTTTAAGTTGGCACGTGCTGCGTATACCGCGGCAGTGTAACCCGCAGGTCCAGAGCCTAAAATCAAAAGTTTGCAGTGTTTTGCATCGCTCATGTGTTTTTCCTAACTAATCTAATTCATGCTATTACGCAAAAGTTTGTTCGATTCTATTTAATTCAATAGCGAAGTAAATAAAAAATCGTAATCCGATTTTCTTTAAATAAGCCAGTTGTCAAAATAACTGTACTGTTTGTTTAGTTCCTGTACGAGAAGTCAGCAAAACACAGGTACAAAGGCAAAAAACATCAGTAATTCATGACCTCAGGATATTTTTTTGTTATGTTTTAGAGAATTTTGTTTTGCTATCTTCGATGATGGTCTAATTGAAAAGGTAAATATGGCATTTTGGGCAGGATACCCAGGATTTGGGCTAAGTGCGCAGCACTGCGAGGTTTTAACTGATGCTAAGCAATATCATCAGACGCTGCTTAAGCTAATTGCAGCGGCCGAGGAGCGAATTTACATCACCGCACTTTATCTACAAGACGATGAAGCAGGTCAGCAGGTGCTCAATGCATTACACGCTGCTGCTCGGAAAAATCCTAACCTTACCGTTAAGGTGCTGGTCGATTTTCATCGCGCTCAACGGGGGCTTATTGGGGCGGAAAAGTCAGAAGGCAATGCCAAACTTTATTGTGATTTACACGAGAAACTAGGCACTCAAGTTGAAGTGTATGGGGTGCCAGTTAAAGCCAAAGAACTGTTTGGTGTGTTGCACTTAAAGGGTTTTGTGATTGACGATACCTTACTTTACAGCGGCGCTAGCTTAAATAATGTCTACTTGCACCAGGGTGAAAAATACCGCTTAGATCGTTACTTTGTGATCAAACAGCGGCAACTGGCCAATAGCTTTTGTCATTTTACTGATTCGGTATTGATAGCGTCTGATGCCGTACCAAGGTTAGATAAACGCCCACTGCCTAAGTTGCTCGACATTCGCACTGAACAAAAGCAGCTTATGAAGCAGCTGAAAAAAGCCAGTTATGATCTCAGTGAAGCAGATAGCCACACAGGTTTAACCATTAGGCCATATTTGGGCTTTGGTCGCAGAACCAATAAACTGAACCGGTTAATTAAAGCCTTATTTGATACCACCGAGCAGGAATTGGTGCTTTATACGCCGTATTTTAACTTTCCAGCCCCATTACTACGCTCGCTGCGCCGTTTACTCAAACAAGGCAAAAAAGTTACGATTGTGGTAGGGGATAAAACCGCTAATGACTTTTATATAAGCCCGGAACAACCGTTTAGCCGCATTGGCGCGTTGCCGTATTTGTATGAGACCATCTTGTATAAGTTTATAAAATCACAACGCCGTTTTATCGCCTCGGGTGATTTAAACGTGTACCTGTGGCAACACGATAACCACTCATTCCACCTCAAAGGTGTGAGTAAGGATGGCACTACACACCTAATGAGTGGTCACAACTTAAACCCCAGAGCGTGGGGGTTAGATATTGAGAATGGCATTCTGATAGAAGATCCTGAGCAAAGCTTATTGGCACAAATTGAAGCGGAAAAGCAGGCCATTCTTCGCCATTGTCGGCGATTAACGTCTCATGAAGACTTAGAAACCCTAGCAGATTATCCTGCGCCGGTGAAAAAGCTCTTAGGTCAGGCCAAGCGAGTCAAAGTAGACTTTATTATCAAACGCTTTATCTAAGTGTAACGACTGAGAGAGTTCCTCTCAGTCGCCATTATGCTATTTTTGTGGTTTGTAAGCATCATTGTGTGAGCTGGCCGCACGGCCTGATGGGTCGGCATTATGTTTAAACGCCTCATCCCATGCCAGAGCCTCAGGTGTCGAGCAAGCCACTGATTTGCCAAATGGCACACACTTGGCGGCAGCATCACCGGGAAAGTGCTCAGTAAAAATAGTGCGATAGAAATACGCTTCTTTGCTGTCTGGGGTGTTAATCGGGAAGCGATAATGGGCATTTTGTAAGTCGACATCACTCACTTGTTGCTCCACATATTCTTTTAGCGAGTCTATCCAAGAATAGCCCACACCATCAGAAAACTGTTCTTTTTGCCGCCACAGCACATCATCCGGTAGATAACCGTCGAAGGCTTCACGAATGATATGCTTCTCGATACGACCGTCCTTGCACATCTTATAATCCGGGTTGGTGCGCATGGCGGTGTCGACAAACTCTTTATCTAAAAAGGGCACCCGTGCCTCAACGCCCCAAGCGGCCATCGATTTATTGGCACGCAAGCAGTCAAACATATGCAGCTTAGAGACCTTGCGGTTTAGCTCGTTGTGAAACTCTTCTGCGTTAGGGGCTTTATGAAAATAAAGGTAGCCTCCAAACAATTCATCGGCACCTTCACCAGAGAGCACCATTTTTATGCCCATGGCTTTGATGTAACGGGCCATTAAGTACATAGGTGTTGACGCTCTTACCGTAGTGACATCGTAGGTTTCAAGGTGGTAGATGACTTCTTTAAGTGCATCTATGCCTTGTTGCACGGTAAAATGGATCGGGTGGTGAACGGTACCTATCTGATCTGCGACCTTTTGTGCTGCGGCTAAATCCGGAGAGCCTTCCAGACCAATGGAAAAAGAATGCAGTTTTGGCCACCAAGCGTCACTGGCATCGTTATCTTCAATTCGTTTCGCAGCAAACTGCTGGGTAATGGCCGAAATTACTGAGGAATCAAGACCACCAGAAAGCAACACACCGTAGGGAACATCACACATCAGTTGTCTTTTCACTGCCGCCTCTAAACCTTGCTTGACATCAGCAACCGCGGCGGGATTATCCTTTACCGCGTCATAGGATTGCCAGTCACGCTGGTAGTAGGGACGTGGTCCTCCTTCTTTGGAATACCAATAATGGCCAGGGGGGAACTCTTCAATGTGGCTGCAAATTGGCGTTAGTGCTTTCATCTCACTGGCAACATAGAGGTTGCCAGTTTGATCGCGACCAGTGTAAAGCGGAATAATACCAATGTGGTCACGGCCAATTAAAAAAGCATCTTGCTGTTCATCGTATAAACAAAAAGCAAAGATGCCGTTGAGGTCATCTAAGAACTCCGGCCCTTTTTGCTTATACAGTGCCAAGATAACTTCGCAGTCTGACTGGGTTTGAAATGTGAACGGCACAGTGAGTGACTGAGCTAATTCTTTGTGGTTATAGATCTCGCCATTGACCGCCAGAATATGCGTTTTTTCAGGGTTATAAAGTGGTTGAGCGCCACTGGAAACGCCCACAATCGCCAAGCGTTCATGGACTAAAATCGCCTTATCGGATGAATATACCCCAGACCAATCTGGTCCACGGTGGCGCAGTTTTTTTGACATTTCGATGGCTTGCTCGCGCAGCCGAAGTGGGTCGGACTTAATATCCAGCACACCAAAAATTGAACACATAATTTCCTCATTCCTGTTATTGCCTACCACTTTGATAATGGTTTATCGCTATGGCTGCTAAGCCTTGTAGGCAGTGTGTATTGATAGCTCGTTAGCTTGAGCTACATTCCGTTCTACCAAAAAAAATTTGATAAGTCACACACTAAAAAGACACAAATGGGGTTTTTTTATGCTCAAGATGGTGCAGTAATGCACCATCTTGGTGCTAATGGGTGGTGCCTGCGACTAACTTAATATCGTGGTGTTGGTTTATGGCGCTTGTCAGCATCACTCTTAGGCCTTCAACCAGGCTTTCTAACGACATACTTGCTGCACCCTTATGGTGCGCAGCTTGGCTGGGTAAATAAGGAATATGAATGAAGCCCGCACGGCAGTTGAGCTCATGTTGCTGGATATATTCGAGTAGGGCATACATCACATGATTGCACACATACGTGCCTGCGGTATTTGAGATGCTGGTAGGGATCCCAGCTTGTAATGCACTTTGCAGCATGGCTTTAATGGGTAATGTGGCGAAATGCGCCGCTGGACCACCGGCAATAACCGGCGTGTCAATTGGTTGTTGGCCTTTGTTGTCTGCAATTCTGGCATCATTGATATTAATTGCCACGCGCTCAATAGAAATATCACAGCGTCCACCTGCTTGACCTAAACAGATCACTACGCTTGGGTGGTATTTGTCGATGGCTTGATACAGCGCCGGCAAGCTGGCTGCAAATTCACAGGGCAACTCTTTGCTGTGTACCAGATGGCCTTCTATGGTTTCACCCTCCAGCTGTTGTGCCAGTTGCCAAGAGGGATTAATGGTTTCGCCGCCAAAAGGCGTGAAACCTGTCACCAGTACACAGGGTTTATTGTGGTTAGCCATTAAAAAATCACTCCATACATCAACAAAATATTTATTAGTAGCAAGGTTAATGCGGTGGGGATCTGCACTTTAATCACTTGATACTTGTCTTCAAGGTCTAACAAGGCGGCTGGAACAATATTAAAGTTGGCAGCCATTGGCGTCATTAAGGTGCCACAGTAACCAGAGTACATGCCTATGGCAACCAGTGCTGCAGGATTGGCATCGTGACCTTGGATTAAAAAAGGCAAAGCGACCCCGGCAGTCATCACTGGGAAGGCGGCGAAGGCATTGCCCATGACCATAGTAAATAGCGCCATGCCAACACAGTATAAAGCCACCAGCATAAAACGGTTATCGGGTGAGATAAACAGCGTTACCAAGTCTTGAATAGCGGTGCCGGTGTTGGCCACGATAAAAACCCCGCCAAGCATCGCCAACATTTGTGGTAAAATGGCGGCCCAGCCAATGGAGTCGACTAAGCGGCGTGACTCAGACAGTGCCTGCACCGGTGTCCCTCCGGTTATTTTCCAGCTGGCTAGCAGTGCCAAACCGCAGGCCAAAGTTAGGGCGCTAAGGGTGACATGCTGTTGGTCGAACAGATACCACTGGGCTAGGGTTAAATCGCCCAAAATTAGGGTGCAGACAACCGTCACGACCGGGATCATCAGCGCGGGAATAAACAGCTTATTACCAAAGCGTTCGGCATCTTGTTGTTTGGCTTTTTCTTCTGGTAGTTGATAATGCCCCATAGCAACTAAGTTCAAGCCCGCCAGTAGTGCAATAACGATAACAGCGACACCCACCCAAAGGTACGTGAGTTGCTCACCAATCAGCGCGATAGACGCATCGCCAAAAACAAACACCGAACCAAATAAAAACCAAAATAATGCGGTGCTAAAACGTTTGGGATGCTGCGTGTCTTGCAAGGTTTTGAGCACCAAAAACATCACCACAAAACCAATGATCAAGTAGATATTTTCAATCGTTAACAAGGCGCTATTGCTTTGCTCATGACTAACTGGTGTCATAGTGTTTCCTCGCGCAATTGTGCGGTTTTATTCGCTGTAGCATCTGCGTGTTTGCTGGCCGTATTTTCATGATGCTGAGCAATGGCTTTACGAATGTTATTTTCCAGTCGCGCTAGGCGAAATAAATGCACGATTAACGCTGCAATAGCCGTTGGAATAGCCCATAAACCGATATGCAAAGGCTCAATGCCTGCAATGCCGTTTTCTTTTAAAAAGGCATCCATCAACAACACTGCCCCAAAGGCGATAAAAATATCTTCACCAAAGAACACCGCCACATTGTCGCAGGCAGCCGCATGGGCGCCAATTAAGTCTTTAATTTGTTTTGGTAAATCACCATATTGATTGGCTGTTGCCCCCACCGCCATGGGCGCCAGTAGTGGCCGCACGGTTTGGGCTTGGCCTGCTAAGCTTAATAACCCCAGCGCCGCTGAGCATTCCCGCACAATAAAATACAAGCTTAAAATTCGCGCTGTGGTGGCCCCTTTAATGTTGGCCACCCAGGTCTTAGCTCGTTGCTGCAAACCATAGCGCTCCAATACAGCGATGACTGGCAAAATGAGTAAAAAACTGGCTAATTGCCTGGCATTCATAAACTTCTCACCAAAGGTGGCGATTAAGCTAATAAAGTCAATGCCCACAGCCCAGCCAGTAATGAGACCAGCGGCGCTGACCACTAACAAGGGGTTGAAGCGCATGGCAAAGCCAACAATAATCACGAGGATGCCGATTAATGGCAGTAAATTGAGTTCGGTCATGGTGTTATTCTTTATACTGCAGTGCCAGCTGCAACTGGTTAAGATGCGCTTGTGTTTGTGACTGTGCGTGTTGCGCTTGGTTAATATCGGTTGCTTGAAGATGGATGCAGTCACCAGCACCCAGTTGGCTTAAATGCCTAAGATCGGCCGCAATCACAGAGCCAATAATGGGGTAACCCCCGGTGGTTTGGCAATCGTTTAACAAGATAATGGGCTCTCCGCTGGGTGGCAGTTGAATGACACCTGGGTGCACTGCCTGAGTGGCAATGCTTTGCTGATGAGTTAACTGCTGATGTTGACTTAGGCGTATCCCCATGCGGTTGCTACTGGGATTTACCTTCCAAATAGTTCGATTGAGTATCTCAGTGGCATTGCTAGTAGCGCATCCTCTATGCGGCCCAGGTATAAAGCGAATAAGCTTTTCATAACTAGGTTGCAAGGCACCGCGCTGTGGTTTTGCTGCTTGACTCTGGTAAGCGAGGCTATCTCCGGCTGCCAATTTACGGCCTTTATAGCCCCCAAAATGAGACATTAAGTCGGTGGCAGCTGAGCCAAGGTGATGGTCTAGGTTGTCAAAGCCACCGGCAACGGCCAAGTAACCGCGCAGATTATCGCGATTTTGCTTACACACCAGTTTGTCACCGGCTGCTGCGCTGTAGCGCCAACCAGGGTAAATTGGCTGGTCATTCAGCTGCGCGTTAAGGTCACCTCCGCCAATGGCAAAGTTAGTGCTGGCCGTAAATTCAAACTCGCACAAACCGATGGTGATTTCAATCACGGGGGTGTTGTCATCATTGCCTAACAACCGATTGATGATGGCCACAGCTAGGGGGTCGAGTACGCCACAATTACTGACGCCAAGATGGCGTTTTCCTTGTCGACCCAGATCTTGAATGGTCGCCAGTGGACCGGGCTTATGAACAACTAACATGACTTCTCCTTAGCAACAAAACGCACCTTATCACCTGGTTGTAGTAAACTGATGTTCTCAGAGTTAGGGTCGAACAAGATACGCTCAGTTGTGCCCAATACATGCCAGCCACCGGGTGATTCTGTTGGGTAAATAGCGCTGTAAGCGCCGGCAATGGCAACACTGCCTTTTGCCACTTTGGTGGCAGGAGTGGTTTTACGCGGCAACTGCAATTGTGTTGGCAAACCACTTAGGTAAGCAAATCCAGGTAAAAAGCCGATAAACTGAACTTGGAACTCTGCGCCACTATGAAGCGCGATAACCTGCTCTTCAGATAAGCCAAGCTCTGTGGCAACGGCAGCTAAATCCGAGTCGGGATGGCTTGCATAGTTAACCTCAATAGTATGGTGGTTTGGCTCCAGCTGGCCCACTTCAAGCTCCGGCCACTGCTCGAGGATCGCCGCTTGCCAAGCTTGACTGTCGCAACCAGGCTTTAAATAAGCGGTAACGGACCGCTCTGCTGGAACGATATCAATAAAGTCACTGCTGTTAGCCAACCATTGTTGCAAAGCAAAGGGCTTTTGCGCTTCCTTATTGTCACTCTTACTGTGAGCTGTTAATTCGACGACTAGGGCGTTTTCTCCCAGCAGATAACACTGAATATCAGACATGAATGCAATACGCTCATCTTATTGGTTTGCTGAATTTTATATCATACCTGACAAATGAAACGAAATTATTGCTACCAACAACCCAGAGTTGACGGTGTTTTAACAAAATGTTGTCGATATTTTCGAGCCGACACAAAAAAGCCAAGCGACATGGCTTGGCTTTTTGCAGTAACCTAGCGGTTATTTGTTATTTAATAACCACTCGCTTAGTAGACGTACGCCATAGCCTGTGCCGCCTGCAGGCACTTCGTCCTTGGCTGAACTGGCTAGGGCATTACCGGCGATATCAATGTGTACCCAACGGGTATCGCCAGTAAATTGCTGTAGGAACGTTGCTGCTGTTGTTGCACCTGGTCCACCTGAACCAATGTTTTGTAAATCCGCAATGTTCGACTTTAGCTTGTCTTTATAACCTAGCGGTAAACGCCACACGTTCTCATTTACTACCTTACCAGCACTAGTAAACTCGTTAATAAGGTAATCGTCTTCAGAGAAAATTGCAGAGTAACGGTTACCGACGGCACGAATTTTTGAACCTGTTAGCGTAGCCACGTCGACCATGATTTCAGGTTTGTAGAATTCACGGGCATACCATAATGCATCTGATAGTACCAAGCGGCCCTCGGCGTCGGTGTTAAGCACTTCAACACTTAACCCTTCAGCAGTTCGCAGAACATCACCCGGTGCAAATGAATGCTGCGACACCATGTTGGCTGCCATGCCCATAACGGCCACAACGTTTACGTCTGCTTTGGCTTTTGCCATTGCTTTGACGGTGCCAAGCACTGCAGCAGCACCGGCCATATCCGACTTCATACGAGATATAGAAGAGCCAGTTTTGATGTTATAACCACCTGAATCAAACGTGATCCCTTTGCCCACCAACGCGATAGGGGTGTTATCATTGCCTTTATAATGGGCCACCACCAATCGAGCACCTTGCTCACTTCCGCGACCTACGGCTTCCAGTGCACCCATGCCCAGCTCTTTGATTTCTTTAGGCTCCAATACTTTGACTTCGACACCATATTGTTCAAGCGCTTTGGCAGCATTGGCAAAGTCAACCGGTGTCATTTCCGTGGCAACTTCAGAGGTTAAATCACGCGCCAAAAATACCCCAGCTTGAATGTGTGCTAGTGTTTCATAGTGTTTGCTCGCTGCGGATTTGTCT
Organism: Pseudoalteromonas 'SMAR'; assembly: GCF_048515945.1. Taxonomy (NCBI): domain Bacteria; kingdom Pseudomonadati; phylum Pseudomonadota; class Gammaproteobacteria; order Alteromonadales; family Pseudoalteromonadaceae; genus Pseudoalteromonas; species Pseudoalteromonas 'SMAR'. Next base: position 14,355 of record NZ_JBLWMW010000003.1, on the reverse strand, counting down.
GCCACATCAATGTGGTAACTAACAGTAAAAGTACTGGGCTCTTTTTTGTATACTTCAAAAGTGTGGTCACGAAGGTTTGCACCATGAGCAAATTGTGCCGCAAGCTCGGCATTGTCTAATTCACCGCTTAACTTATCAAAAGCAAGGGCAACATTAGCCAGCTCTTTGGCTTCAAATGTGGCATGTAAATTACCACCCAATTTGGTCATTTTGCTGGCATTTAACTGCTCGCTATCGCCGACACCAACTAGGTAAATTCGCTCATAGTCAGAGTCGACAGGGGCCAACACTTCGAGTGTTTTACCATAGCCGCCTTTAAATTGGTCAGCGGCGATAGCGCGCTGTAATTGTTTGCGTGTATCACGGTCTAAAAAGTCTAAGTCAGTGCTGCTTTCTCCTGCTTGAAAAATGACAAGAGCATCGGCATCGACAAGTTTGCTATTAAATTCGATATTCGCAGCTTGCACTGCGGTAGCACTTGTTAATGCCAACGCCAAGGCTGAAAGGCGAGTTTTCAAAGACATGGATTTATCCTCAGATAACTAAAATTGCTGTGTTTTACCTTAAAATGAGTGTTTTTGACACTTTTTGTCGTTGAGTTAACGACTTTTACCGTTCAGTGACATTGTCAAGTTTGGCGGTTACCGTCACACCGGCAATAGTGATGCAAACATACAAAATCAACAGTACTTCGATGGAGTAAATGGCGGCCACGGCACCCATTAAGCTGGTCAGCAGTAATACCAGACCAATAATGGTGTTACTTAAGGTGACATAGCTGGTGCGTTTATTTCCCTCAGCCATATCAACCACATAGGTTTTTCTGCCGACTCGAACGCCTTGGTGAGCGATGGCAATAATAAAGTAACACAGCGGAATAAACCATAATTGTGCCAAAAGCGCAGGGAAAAAGAACGAACTTAGTGTCAGTAGGCTGGTAATGGCAACGGTGATAAGGCCACCGAGTATCATTACCTGTTTGCTTGAGTGGTCGGCCATCTTGCCCCAAAAAGCGCCGCTGGATAAGCTGGCTAAGCCCGATACCGCGAGCAGTAATGCCAGAACCCAAGCTCCGGCGCCAAGGTGCTGTTGTGCGAGCACAGTAAAATAGGGCGGAATTAAGGCTGAGCTCAATAGCAGCCCGCGCGCTAAAATGAATTTTTTCAATAGCGGATCGGTTTTCAATAAGCTTACTTCTTCCTTAATTTGCTGTATGCCGTTTTTGCCACCCTCAGTTGCACCTGGGTATTCTTTAATTTGCACAAAGCACAAGGCAGCGACGACCCAGAAGACCGCGGCTAATACCAGTGTTAAGACGAAATTAACATTATCGAGTGTGGTGGCGGCTAAATATAAACCAACTCCAAAAGTAACCGTGACTAGACCACTCAACGAAGCGGCTTGACCATTAAGCTGGCCGCGCTTTTGCTTTGGAATGGTTTTACCCAGTACGTCTTTTGATGAAACTGAGCTGAGGCTGCGGGCGAGACTAAACACCACCAGTAACCCCAAAACTAACCAGGCATACATGAGGTTTTCAGATTGTTGCCATGCCAGCGCTGCCATGGCGGCAACGCAAAGAGCTTGAATTAGAGCCCCTAAAGACCATAAAAACTTACGCCGAGACTGACTGCGAACCCACTGTCCTATGATCAGCTGGGGAATGAGCGAGCCAGACTCTCGGATCGGGACCAACGCAGAAATCATGTAAGCGGGAGCGCCTAAGGCCTGCATCAACCAAGGCAAAGTGATTTTAGGGTTAAGCAGGGCGTCACCTAGCTTGCTGAATAGCTGACTGATGAGGATCAATAAATAGTTGCCTGGAACTTCCTTACATGCTTTGTCGTCAATGGCTTTGCATGCCCTTGCTGCGTCGTCATTGGTTAACTTTTGATAGATGTTTTCGCTGATCTTACTCACAGCTTCTCCTTATAACGTGATTATGCAGCTTTGCTAACAGTGCAAACTATACAAGCACTCCTTACGTATCTAAAACCATTAAGATGAAATATTACAGCAAAGCAGGCGGTCTTTATCTGTACGCAGTGCAATTAATTTAGTTCATTCACGGGCATTAAGCGATTGATGACAATTTATAAGGGGAGAGCATGAAATTAATTAGTATCGCTATGTTAATGCTAAGCATGGTTGCTGCCAGCACCTACTCAAGTAGATTAACCGCTAATTCGCAAATGCCGGTTGATGTCGAAGGCGCCAGTAGTCATATCAAAACATTGGTTTTGGGCTCGGGTTGTTTTTGGGGCCCAGAAAAGCGTTATGAAAACATCAAAGGCGTGTTAGATGCAGAGTCCGGTTACGCGGATGGTAAAGGGTTTTACCCTAGTTATCGAGAAATTACCAAGCCCAGTCGCCGCTTCGACCCAAATAACTACGCCGAGGTGGTTAAGGTCACTTATAATGCCAACCTCATCAGTACTGAGCGTCTATTACAGCAATACTTTGAGACCCATGATCCGACGCAAAAAAATCGTCAAGGCAATGATGTTGGTAGCCAGTACCGTTCTATTGTGCTTTACACCGATGAACAGCAAAAACACACCGCAGAGCAAACCAAAGCGCAGTTTCAAACCTTATTGACGAAGGCTGGTTTCGGCGAGATCACCACTGCCATAAAACCCTTAAGGAAGTTTTACCCAGCTGAGGAGTACCACCAAAATTATTTGGCCAAAAACCCCAATGGTTACTGCCCAGATCACAGCACAGGCGTTACTTTTGTTCCGGTAACCACCAAAGAGCAAGATAATAGCACACTCTTAACAGGCAAACACATCGTCATTATTGATGCTAAAAATTACTGCCCATATTGTGAAAAGCTAAAAACCCAAGTGCTTAACGACTATCAGGGGGATATCCCTTTGCATTACCGCTATGCAGATCAATTGCAGCAACTCAGTATTACTACCGCGACCTGGGCGACACCGACGATTCTATTTCTAGAAAACGGTGAAGAAGTAGCAGGGTTCCAAGGTTTTATGGATAGAGAGTCATTCTACCAAGCGCTGGGCGCATTTAAATTAGGGCAGTCGGAGGCGTATGAAATCGCCTTTCAAAAAGGCACTGAACGGCCATTTTGCCAGCAATATGACATTTTTAAAAATACCCCAGACGGTGTTTTCGTCGATAAGCTCAGTGGCAAGCCACTGTTTGATACACAAGACCGTTTTAACTCCGGTACTGGCTGGTTGTCCTTTACCCAACCGGTGGCTGGTAGTGTGACGTACCACCGTGATTTAAGCCATGGTATGGTTCGCACCGAAATACGCTCAAAAAGCAGTGGTATTCATCTTGGTCATGTGTTCGAGAATGAAGGGCCAAATCGCAGCGACAGATATTGCATTAATGCTCAAGTATTGGAGTTTAAACCCCGCGTTAAATAACGCTTTTTAGCAATTAAAGCGATTGGCGTCGGGGCCGAAATAACCGGCCTAACCGCCAATCTAACTTCACAGCTGCAACCGCCGTTAATATCAGCACAATGCCAATACCTTGCAATAACGATATGGTGTGATCAAAGGCCGCGAAGTCGACCAGCAGCGCCACAATGGGGTAAATGAAGGATAAAATGGCGATTACCGTGGTGTGTAAGCGGGCAAACGCGTCATACATTATCACGTACATAAAACCGGTGTTCACCACACCCAGCATGAAAATATGCCCCCACTGGATAGTGGATTCTGGCAGTGCGGAAAAATCCACCCAAGGCAATAAAAACAAGCCCCCAAATAAAATTTGGATCACCGCCACTACCGCCGAGGGCAGATGACTGACCTTTTTGGTCAGTAACGTGGTTAGGGTATAAAAAAATGCCGCACCAAGGGCAAGTAAAAGGCCATACACTGCAGTGTCCTCGGAGTTTGAAATAAGCACTGCTACAAGATTTTGATAATCTACATCAACCACTAACCATAAGCCAACCACAGCGGTGCTGAGCCAAAACATCACAGCAACACTGGGTAACTGTTTATAAATAATGGCACTGAGTAGTACTAACATGATGGGTTGCATGTGGTAGGCAATAATGGCGATAGAAAACGCAATGTAATCAAAAGAGGCAAACAGCAACAGCCAATTAGCGACCAGTGTCATACCGCCAAGTAACACCACAGCAAAGGCTTGTGGCGTTAAAAGCTGGCGGGAAAACTGCTTGGTGTAGGCAACATACGCAAGTAAGCAGATGGCGCCGATAACACAGCGAAAGAAAACCACATTCCAAAAAGACTGCCCCGAACTAACCACGAAATAGCCAATAGTGCCCGAAAGCACCATGGCGACTATCATTTCAATGGTGCCTTTTTCTTTTTCCGACCAAAACATCTAAATTGTTATACCGTTTATTACACTATTACAGCAACACTAGCATCAAAGCAGCTGTTAAAGTAGTGCCGAGCTATAATATGGTGTTCAGGTAATCGACGAAGGAATAAAATTCACAGTGTATCTCAATGATCATGGCTTAGCTTTATGCTAAGTGCTAGAGTCATAGATGGATATTAAGGAGCAAATCAATAATGCAAAGCGCGCCGCTGCCAAAAGAAGAAACACAAAGGTTAGAAACTCTCAAACTCTACGAGGTATTGGATACCGAGGCTGAGCAATGCTTCGATGACATTACTCAACTTGCAGCAGTTATTTGTGGCACGCCCATTTCTTTAGTGAGTTTAGTGGATGATGACCGTCAATGGTTTAAGTCTAAGGTGGGGTTAGACGCCAGTGAAACCAGCCGCGATATTGCTTTTTGTGCCCACACGATTTTACAGCAACATATTTTTGAAATAGAAGATACCGAGCAAGACGCCCGTTTTGTTGACAATCCCTTAGTAACTGGCGAGCCCAAAATCCGTTTTTATGCAGGCGCGCCTTTAAAAGCCCCAAACGGCCAAGCGATAGGCACTTTATTTGCTATCAGTGACCAGCCCAGTAAATTAAACGATGAGCAAAAGCTGGCGCTAGAAATACTAGCAAAGCAGGTGATAGCGCAGCTTGAGCTACGAATGAAAATAAAAGCGTTGGAGAAACTCGGTAAGGCAAAAGATGAGTTTTTATCCACCATTAGCCACGAATTACGCACGCCATTGAATGCTATTACCGGTTTTAGTGAGATTTTGAAAAACGCGCCTGAGGTGCAAACCTTACCGGCAGAGCAGGTAAATTACATTGAAAACATCGATTTCAGTGGCCAGCAACTGCTTGAAATTGTCAATTCAGTGCTCGACCTTGAAAAGATATACGCTGGTAGAATGGAGTTAAAACCACAAAGTGTGGTGCTGGATGCGTTTTTAAAGCGCATTATCAACATGCTCAGCGTAAAGGCAAAACAAGGCGGGATAACTCTGCATAGCGATATCGATAGTGATTTGTGTGGCCGCGCTTTTTATCTCGACAAAACCAAATTAGCACAAATCGTTACCAATATAGTGGGCAATGCTATTAAATTTACCCCTAAGGGTAAAAAAGTGAATGTCCGCTTTGCTCTTATCGATGAACAGTTACATATTGAAGTGGCCGATCAGGGAGTGGGGATCAGTAAAAAAGATCAGGCGCTGTTGTTTGATAAATACAAACAAGTAGGCATGCAAAGAAAAGAAGGCACCGGCCTTGGACTTTGCATCACCAAATGATTAGTCGAGTTAATGGCTGGTAGCATTAAACTCAGCAGTGCACTAAAAAAAGGCACTGTGGTGACCATCACCTTGCCAATTGAGGCTTGCTCTTCGACAACTCTAGCACCGACACCACAGCAAACGCAGTTTGATAACGTTCGGGTGTGCGTTGTTGAAGACAATCCCCTAAATCAAATGTTAATTAAGGCAGTATTGCAACAGCTTGGCTGTCAATTTACCATTTTTGACGATGCCGAAGCCTTGCTCAGCAAAGCCAGTTTGCAAAGCTTCGACATTTTTCTACTAGACATTAATTTACCAGGAATGTCTGGGATTGAAGCCTTGAAGCAACTCAAGTCACAAGGGGTAAGCAAACCGAAAGTAGCGGTCACCGCCGATGTCTTTCAAGAAAAAGAGCTCAATGCCTTATTTGATGATGTCATCACAAAACCGTATCAAAAATCGGATATCGTCCAGCTGCTTGCTCGTCATTTGAGGGCAGAAGAGCAATCGCACTAGGCCTAAAATTTAGGTTTTGCTTAACCGTGCTCAGTAACCATTTTCGCTGTTACTATGGCTCAGTGGTGATTTTTAGCGTTTAAACGTGCTAAACCGTTTCAGCGCTTTGTTATTCAAATATTGTCACATTTTTTCTTCGTTTTCAGTCCTCACTTACGCTTGGTATATGGTAGTATCGGCGCAGCTAAGTTTGACGAGATAAATTATGTTTCAACCAGTTAGCTTGTTTGTTGGCTTGCGGTATAGCCGTGCTGCTAAGGGCAATGCATTTATTTCATTTATTTCTTTTTTTTCCATTGCAGGTATTGCATTAGGGCTAATGAGTTTGATCACCGTCAGCTCGGTAATGAATGGCTTTGAACAAAGTTTAAAGTCTGCGATGTTAGATTTAATCCCGCATATTCAAGTCAAAAACAGTGAGCAACTGAGCAGTGAAAAGCGCAAAAGCTTAAGTAATCACCCCTTAGTCAAACAAGTATCGCCTTACTTGGCCAGTGATGTCATATTGCAAACCAATCAAGATTTGGTGGGGGTGAAGTTACAGGGACTATTTGCGCAATCAAACCGTGTTTTACAACAGAGCGTACAGGCTGGCAGTTTACAGCACTTACAACAACAAAAATATCAATTAGCCATCAGCCGTTACCTAGCTAACAAGCTGGGAGTGAGTGTCGGTCAGCAAGTGCGCGTTATCCTACCAGAATACACCAGCTATTCCCCTTTGGGGCGCACGCCAACGCAGCGGTTATTTACGGTGGCAGCGGTTTATGATGGCCAAAGTGAAGCCGATACCTACCTAGCCTTTGCCGATGGTAAAAGTTTACAGCGGTTAATGCGTAAGCAGCCAACGCAATACGACCTTAATATCCATCTTTATGATGCTTTTGAATTAGAAGGTTTTTATCAACAACTTGGTGAGCAATTACAGGGGCTGGAATACCAAGACTGGCAAACCCAACAAGGGACCTTATTTGCTGCGGTGGCCATGGAAAAAAGGGTGATGTCATTGCTGTTAGGACTGATCATTATCGTCGCTGTGTTTAACATTGTTTCTGCACTGTCGATGATGGTCAGTGAAAAACAAGGAGAAGTGGCCATACTGCAAACACTGGGCTTTACGCCGGCAATGATTGCTCGAGTGTTTATGGCACAAGGCATGTACAACGGCTTGATTGGCACCCTCATTGGGGTTGTGGCTGGGCTGTTGTTATCGAATTACATTAATGAGGTGTTGCAGTTATTGGGGTTGAACCTATTAGGCGGCGCAACACTGCCTGTAAGAATTGAGATGCTTGGTTTAGTGATGATGGCGTGTGGCAGTATTTTGCTTAGCTTTATTGCCACTTTATATCCGGCAAAACGAGCATCTAATGTGTTACCAGCTGAGGTTTTAAGATATGAGTGAATTAGTAATACATTGCCAAGGGCTGGTCAAAAACTACCAAGATGGCAAAACACAAGTCAAAGTACTAAAAGGGGTCGACCTTGCCGTCAAGCAGGGGGACATGCTGGCCATTGTTGGCAGCTCAGGCTCAGGAAAAAGTACGCTCTTACATATTCTTGGTACGTTGGACAAGGCATCTGAGGGAGTGGTGAAAATCAAAGGGGTGGAAGTCGGTAAATTATCACGAAAAAAACAAGCCGAGTTTCGCAATCAACACCTGGGCTTTATTTATCAATTTCATCACTTATTGATGGAATTTACGGCGTTAGAAAATGTCGCCATGCCGCTGTTAATTGCAGGCAAAGACGCAAAAACTGCCAATGCTCAAGCGCTGACCATGTTGGAAAAAGTGGGGCTTAGTCACCGGGCTCAACATAAACCCTCTGAGCTGTCTGGCGGCGAGCGACAACGGGTCGCTATTGCAAGGGCACTGGTCACCGAGCCGGCGCTGGTATTAGCCGATGAACCCACAGGTAACCTAGATAAGCACAATGCCCTGAAAATATACGACTTATTGAATGAATTAAATCAGCAGCTCAATACTAGCTTTGTGGTAGTGACCCACGATTTAGAACTGGCAGATAAGCTTGGTCGGGCGGTGCAGCTCGACGATGGCAAAGTAGGTGAATACCAGCATGCTTAGTTATTTTTTGAGCAAACGTTTTCGTGAGTCGAAACGTCAGCTTGGCTTTATTGGCTTTTTAACTCGGGCATCAACTCTTGGGGTGATGCTGGGGATGACGGTGTTAATTGTTGCTCTTTCGGTTATTAATGGCTTTGAAGAGCAACTTGAGCAGCGTTTATTGTCGGTGGTGCCACAGGTCAGCTATGAAGCACCTTATGAACCCATTGCCAATTGGCCGGATAAAGTTGAATTACTAGAGCGGCATCCTGCTATTGTTGCTGCCACGGCTGAGATAAACCTCACGGCAATGCTGCAGTATAAAGGGGTGTTAAAAGCCGCTCAGCTAAAAGGCATTGTGCCACATTTGCATACAAAGGTATCCAGTGTGGGTGAGTTTGTTGCTGAAAAATCATTATCGCAATTAGCATCCGGTGAAATCATAATTGGTCAAGCGATTGCAAAAAAGCTCGCCGTCGAGGTCGGGGACAGCATCCAATTGCTGGTGGCCAATCGTCATGCTGACAACCCGCTAGCTGCGCCCAAGCGTTTAACCGCCACCGTGGCTGGACTGGTTGCCATGGGTGGGCCATTGGACCAAACCTTGGCACTGTTACCAATTCAGGACTTACAACAAGCCATGGCAATGGAGAGTAATGCGGTAACGGGCTTGCGAGCCAAGGTTAGCGATGTCTTTCAAGCACACCAAATCGCCACTCAAGCGGGTAAAACCTTGCCTGATTTAGTGTATGTGTCTTCGTGGTTTCGTACTCAAGGTGGCTTGTACCAGGATATTCAGATGGTGAGAACCATTGTTTACTTAGTGGTTTTTTTAATTATTGCCGTGGCGAGTTTTAATATTATTTCATCAATGGTGATGGAAGTTAAAGAAAAGCGTGCCGACATTGCCATTTTAAAAACCATGGGGGCACAAGACAGCACCCTATTTGCCACCTTTGCCATTCAAGGGATCACTTATGCGGCAATCGGGGCGGTAATAGGCAGTGTGGTGGGGGTGTTTTTAGCCATTAACATTCCTGAGTTTTTTAAAGCTTGGGTAAACCTGAGTGACAATAACCCACTGCAAGGGGTGTACTTTATTGAGTATTTGCCCAGCAAATTAGTATGGACGGACATCTATATTAGTTTGGCAGCCACTTTTATTATGGCAGCTGTTGCGAGCCTTTACCCTGCGTGGCAAGCGACTAAAACCGATCCGGCGAAAGTACTTGGTAATGGCTAATGACAAAGCTCACTGCCATGGTTGCAGTGAGCTGTGTTTTACAGGCTTTGAGCGTAGTGATAGAGCGACTTTAAAATAGTCATATTACGCTCGTTGCCTTCGTGCTCGGCAACCAGGTTTTCTAGCTCGAGCATAAAATCTTCGGCCGAAATGGACGGGTTATCCTCATTATGCATCAACTTGTTTTGACAATACTTACGCCATTTATCAAGCTCTTGTGGTGATAAGGTCTGAGGCCAGTTACGAGCTCGATAACGAAACAGCAGAGTGTGAAACTTGGCGTCTTCAAAATCTAACTGTAGATCAGCTAATTGCTCTGGAGAGGCTTCACGAATAATGGCAAACTTTGATTTGTCGGCTTTACTGGTAAAGCCATCATAGAGTTGATAATCCGGGTTGCTTGGCTTATCAAAGCCGTTTTGCTCGGTGAAAACCTCTGCTACTTTATCTCTTAACTCAGGTCTTGCGCGTAAATATTTAAGATTGGCTAAGCAGGCCTCGCGGTCGATGCCTAGACGCTCTGCATTTTCTGGCAGTAGAGTTTTCGCCGGCGCGATAAATGGGCACTTATTAATGTGCACCAGTTTTAAACCGACGGGTAATTGCTCTTCGCTGAGTTCGCTGCGTTTGGTGTAAAGGCGTGCTTTTAATTGCTCAACGTCAAGCTGTTCAAGCACTTCTGGCGGCTGGGTTAAATCAAAACAGATCACCGCATTTTTATTCACAGGATGAAAACTCATTGGCGCAATCCAGGTGGTGCAGCCTTGAGCTGCCGAAAACATCGAGGAAATGTGCACCAAGGGTTGCATGTTGTATACGTCAATTAACTCATTTACTGCCTTTTTATGGCGGTGATTAAAGTAAAAATCATAAAGTTTAGGCTGTTTGGTTTTAATTAATTTCGCTAAAGCGATGGTGGCGGTGACGTCGCTTAGAGCATCGTGGGCTGCACCGTGTTCAATGCCATTTGCCTCGGTTAAATGCTCGAGCTTAAAGCTTGGGTTGCCATCTTCACGCAGAGGCCACTCTATGCCTTCAGGGCGCAGCGCATAACAGGCTCGCACCAGATCAATAATATCCCAGCGGCTATTGCCATTTTGCCACTCGCGCTCATAGGGGTCATAAAAGTTACGGTACAGGCTGTAGCGGGTCAATTCATCGTCAAAGCGAATGCTGTTGTAACCGGCAACACAGGTTTGCGGTTGGGCAAACTCGTTGTGGATTTTGGCCATAAACTCCGCTTCAATTAGGCCTTTTTGCATGGCCAATTGCGGCGTGATCCCGGTCACTAAGCAAGCTTGGGGCTGGGGCAGGTAGTCTGGCGCTGGTTGGCAGTATTCAATGAGGGGCTCGCCAATAATGTTCAAATCTAAATCGGTACGGATCCCAGCAAACTGACTGGGCCGGTCTTTTTGTGGCGTAGCGCCAAAGCTCTCAAAGTCGTGCCAATAAATCGTTGGTTGAAGTGGTTGTTCGTTTTGTTCAGCCATTGAGCCAAATACCTGCTAGTTTTGCAATGAGTATCTATTTATTAGGGGTCATTGTCGCACAGAGCGAGTTGGGTGCAAACTGAAAACGCCAAGGGGCTGATTAAATGGCAAGCATTTAGCCTTTTATTATTGGCAACAAAAGCTTTTATAAAGTTGCAGCCACTATGAATTGGAGTTCAAGGTGGCTGTGGGTATTTAGCTTGAGCTACTCACTTCTGATTTGTTAGCGCTGAGCTCGGTCGCTTTAACCATCACAATTTTCTTTATCGCCCTTGCACTTTTTGCGATTTTTCTTGACCTGTTTACGGGCTTCTTTTTCTGCTTTACGTCGCTCTTTGGCCATTTTGCGCTGCTCTTTGGCTTCTTCTCGACGCCACTGTGACTGTGATTTATCTTTCTCACGGGAGGCTTCAGCTCTGTCTTTGGCGCGTTCGCGCTCATCCTCAGCACGATCTTTGGCGGCTTCCTGGCGCTCTTTAGCACGTTCTCGAGCAGCTTCCGCTGTGTCTTTGGCACGTTCGCGCTCATCTTCAGCGTGCTCTTTGGCGGTTTCTTGGCGCTCTTTAGCACGCTCTCGAGCAGCTTCCGCTCTGTCTTTATCACGTTCGCACTCGTTTTCAGCGTGTTCCTTAATTTCCTCTATTGGCTTTGGAGCTATGACATGGTTTGGGTGTTCAGCGGCAGAGATGTTGCAGGCTGCTACTAAAGTGGCAGCAGCCAATGCGAGTAAGTTGACTCTCTTCATGAAGAATTCCTCAGTGATCTTCTTCAAGTATAGCCAAGAATAACCAAAGAAATAATGAGTAGTCTGTTTGGTTAAGTTACTCACCGTCCTTAAGCGATATATCACGATTAATCTTATCAAGTAATCCTATTAGCAAGTGGGCTTCTGTTTCATTAATGCTAGGAAAGCGGCAGCGGATCTGCTTTGGGATCAGCGCCGCTTGGTGCTGCAATTTAACACCTTTAGGTTGTAATTTAACCACGCGCTTACGCTTATCTTGTGCGTTTTTAACGATGCTGAGCAATTGTTTGTCGCCCATTTTTTTTAAGATCTGTGTCATGGCACCGCCATCGATGGCTGTTTTTTCCAGTAATTCAGCAATACTAATGTTGTCCTTTTCCCACAGCGCCATCATCACAACGTATTGGGGGTAGGTTAATTCCAGCTCCTCTAACCATTGCCGGTAGGCGCGAGCTATACCATTAGACGCCATATATAAGCGATGGCAAATCTGATTATCTAACTTTAATTGTGGATACTTCATGTTTGCTTTGTTCTGAAAAACCAATAAATGCATTTTAGTTTGTGTGCAAAGTATTTGCAATTGGCTGTATATGGTTTATTATTTTGTGTGCAAACTAATTTGTTGTGCTTGTAAGAATTCAGTCAAGCATCTTAAAACTCAAATAGGAGTCGTTTATGCAAGAATTACAAAGTTTCGCGTACACTGCCAAAGCAAAAGCAACCGGTGGCCGTAGTGGCTCAGCTCAATCTGATGATGGTCGTTTAGATGTGTCATTATCGACACCAAAAGGCTTAGGCGGTGACGATGGCCCAGGCACAAATCCAGAGCAGTTATTCGCAGCAGGCTATGCAGCGTGTTTTATAGGCGCCTTAAAACTGGTTGCAGGCAAAGCCAAAGTCGACTTACCAGAAGATACGCACATTGATTCTGAAGTATCCATTGGCCCAACCGATGGCGGCTTTGGTTTGGCAGTGAAACTTACCGTAGCCATGGGCGATATAGATAAACAAACCGTGCAATCACTGGTAGAAAAGGCCCATGAAGTGTGTCCATATTCAAATGCCACTCGCGGCAATATCAAGGTTGAGCTTTCGGTGATTTAATCTTTGCTAAAGAGCACGCCATTAGGGTGTGCTCTTTGACTGTTCGGCAAGTGTTTAGAGAGAAATCATCAAAAATCATCAAAAACACCCACCGTTAACTTTCTTGTTCAAAGCACCCCCTAGGACTACAAAAACTCTTAGTGGGTGTAACTGTTACTATTGATTGCGATAAACTAACTTTTCTTGTTGTCATGTAGCGTTAATTGTATTAACATTGTGTGAACAAGTGTAAGGATTAATTAACTTTAATAAATAAGGATTTAAAATGAACTCCAAGTCACTTGATGTAAAAGAATTGAAACGCGTAACTGGTGGTGGTGACGGTATCGTGCCACCAAAGGCTGAGAGCCGAAATAGCTACAATGGCGGTGGTGGGGATGGCATTATTCCACCTCAGGCATAGATAATCGAGAAAATAACTAATTAAAGTAGTTTAGGGAAAAGCATGAGTGACTTTTTTGTGATCACTGGATGGGCAATTCGGATGTTTGAAGTCTTAATTGTTCTGTACATACTGTTTAATTTCAAAAATCGGCGCTGGAGCTTGTTCTTTGGCGGTAAAAGTAGCTTGAAAACAATCCAAGATCACGAATTGCATTCATGCTTTTTATCTGCTTTTACTGTAATGGTATTTCATTTTACGAGTTCAAACCTCGCGCAGCATATAGTGACCATTCAAGGAATGGAGTAGTTTGCTTTGCAACAGTTTTTTTACTTTAGTATGTTCTCGTGTTCGATGGCTTTTGCTGCTGCTCTGTTCTTCTTACACAAAATAAGAGGTTGCTCATTTTCACCGACAGCAAGGAACTGCCTCTATATCACATTTTTAATGTCGACATTGCAAATGTTGCAGTTTGTCTCACATGGTTTGCTCGATTCTAATCGTATCACTCCGTTTTATCAGTATGGCGTAGTTGTGCTTAATATATCTACACTTGCTGTAGTAGCAAATCACCCAATAAGAAACATGCTAAGAAAACTAAATCGAAAGGAGGCATAGGGTGGGGCTGCTAGCAATAATGAGTTTTTTAAGCCTTATATTGGTTGTTGGGTTATATATTGCCTCTCAAGGAGGTCATATGCCCAACAAGTTTGAGTTAAGGTTGCTTGATTTAATCGAGCAACATAGCAACGGTAAAAACGAAGTTTCTGAACATCCGAGAATAACATCCTTCTTGAAGTCCATGATGCAATCACAGAGCCGGACAAGCTTCTCTCATACGAAAAAACTGTAATGGCGCATGAAAGAGTAAAAAGGTATATTTTAAACTTCGACGATGCCCACATTTACGTTTTGGATAGAGAAAAGGTTGAACTAAGACTAGTTAAGTAAATTTATAGCTACTAAAAGGCGGATATATGAGTGGGTATTTGAAGGATGCTGTGCTTGACCAGCTTAAACTTAAAAATTTTAAAAAATTCATTAAAACTAGAGTCGCAGTACGAAAAAAATGTAATTTAACTAGTATGAGTAGTAAAAGGTTGGAAAGTAGAGGTTTTTTAAACCCTGGTAGTGTTTAGAAATCTGTGTCATTTCACTAGAATATACAAAAGAGGAATGATA